>CAZJBZ010000153.1:0-10073 GCA_964543975.1 uncultured Spirochaetales bacterium | reverse complement strand
GACTTCCGCGCCGTACGCTCGGGCAACCTGCGCGGCGAGCAGACCGATCGGTCCCAGACCAATGACACCCACCCGCGGGGCACGGTTAGGGATGCGTCGGGCCGTCCCGACCTGCAACGACCAATCCGAAGATGTGTGGCCCCGTACCGCGTGGACGGCCACCGCCAATCCGTCGAGAAAGACCGCTTCCTCGTGACTGATCGAATCCGGAATCGTCTTATCAAACCCTTTCCAAATTTCGAACGCTTCGGCCATCCCTCCCGGATAGTAGTCCATTGTGCCCCATCCGGCACTGTGCCCGAAATGTTCCATCGTATCGCACAGGTTCTCTCGACCGGTACGACAATAGCGGCACTTCCCGCACCCCTTGTAGGCCAGAATTGCGACCCGTCGTTCGGAATCCACAACCCCGGAAACCTCGTGACCCAACACCATATTGGGTGGAGAGGGAACGTTCTCGCCCAGAGTATGCAAGGCCCACGGGTTTTCACCTTCCAAATACCTGATGTCGCTGCCGCAAATTCCGCACGCTTTCATTCGCACGCGGACCGAGTCACCCGGAATGGACGGGATAGGAATCGGCCGCACCTCCAGCGTATGGGGAGCGGCCAGAATAACCGAAAGTGCATGGTCGAGCGTGTGGTTTTTATGCTGCACGTTTTTATCCTGCAAGAACAAGGGCCAAAATGGCGAACACGTCGATAATCCAGAGGGTAAGCGATATCTCTTTCGTCTTGCCGACGAGAACTTTTATGATTGTGCAGGCGATAAAACCCCACACGATCCCCTGCGTAATATTGTAGGTAAGAGGTACCAAAATAACGGCCGAGAAGGCTGGGATTGCCTCCTCAAAATTGCTCCATTCGATGTTCCTCAAGGGACGTACCATTTTTCCATTAAGGCATTCCTCCTCCGTTTACTATACGAGATGCCTCGATGGTTTGCAATAAAAATTATTGGGTTTTTGCTATAAAATCTCTGTACTGTTCCGCTGCAAAGGGCCTGACCTCTCCTTCGCCCTCACAAACCGACACGCACCGTCCGCACATCCAGCCGTTATAAAGGTTGGCAAGCTGGCCCCGTTCGTCACAGCAGCGGCCGTTGTCAAACTGAAGAGCGTTTTCCCAAAAACGGTGCTGCTGCGCCTCCACCGTTTTACTGTACTTCCCTTCCGCGGAGGGGGATGAAAAAGCCAGTGCTTCCGAAGGACAGTAACGGATACATTTTCCGCACCCGGGCTCCCCATCCTCGGGAATATAGGTACAAAATCGATATCTATTGACCGCAGGATCTGTAACGGTAAAGTCGCTCAGATCGCGGATTTGCGACCGCCATTGGTTGTTGAGCTCGAATATCTCTCCTTTAGGGTCGGAAATGACCTCTTCCTTGTCAAAGATGACCAGCGAACCGACGGTCCCCATGAGCCTGCGGACCGAGCCGTTCTCCATCTCATCCCGAAAGACATTTCTCGAGACACCAAACTGAGTAAGACCGGTCAGCACCGATACACTTCGCTGCGAGTAGTTACACATCTTACACACCCCATGCGAATCGCCCTGTCGTGTTTCCGGCATGGTCTCGGTGGAAACGCGGTTTATTGTATCGTCGTTCATCACCACGACGACCCGGTCCGCTCCGGTCAAATCGAAAGAAAGACGAGTAACGGCCTGATTGAGGAGAGTACAGTGCTCGCTCCATGCTTTACAGTAGCCGTCCCATGGAGAGAACGATTTTTCTTCTATCATGCTGTTGTAGACAGAAAACACTTCCGGATGGAGCGGCAGGAGAAAAGACACCACAACCGCCCGATTGTAATTTTCGAGCGCCCATTCGAAAGGCCGGGCCACCTGAAAAATCATATTGCGGCCGGTTTCATCCGTTTTTCGTTTTCGGTTATTCGCGTAGAATTCCCAAATTTCTTGAAACCCTGCCGGGTAGAGCCCTACCATCGCGGGATTGCGGAGGCCGGACCACAAATCAAAATCCAAGGGGCAGTTGGCCACTGAGACCCGAACTGCCGCACTGCCGTCGGCATCGAGAGCAAAGTTGGTCCGTCCGTCTTCCCACTGAAACTCGGGCTGTTTTCTTAATTCTTCTACTTTCTCTTTCAACGCCCTCTGCAATGGTGTTCGCGTCAACCTGTCCATTTTTTTCGCTTCGGCCTGGGACCGATAATTCATGTTAGTCTGTAATGTCATTATTCTCTCCTTGATTCGTCCTGATAACCAAAATGACGCCACATTGAAAGCCGCGAACATGCTCCGCAATCTTCAGCGTTACAGTTTCCGCATGAATCAGCATATTGCATGACCTCTTCAATGTGGGAATTGAGCTCAGTTAGTTTGTTGATTCTTTTTTTAAGCCTTTCGCGTGTATCCGATAGCAACTGTTCACATGCCTTTTGACACTGATGGGCTGTCGTAGGTTTTTCTGTAATGTGTCGCAAAACTTCATCGATTTCTTCCAACCGAAAACCTGCTTCTTGCAGCAGTTTTATTTTTTCGAGAGTAATGCACGCTTCTTCACTAAATTTCTTATCACCGCGGGTAATGAAGCCTTTCTCTTCATAAAACCTGACAGTCCGTGTTGTTACCCCGACACGCCGCGCTAATTCCCCCGTTGTCAACATGAGTCCATTCTACCATTGACGTTACGTAACGTCAATGGTGAAGTGGTCAAAAAAACAGCTTTTTTTTGCAGATCAGCAGATGCTATTCATATGAAGCAGGGGGCGGGCAAAGCCCGCCGTCCTCTCACAGAACCGTGCCGGCTGATTTTCGACCGGCAGCCGTATTCCTCAATTCACTTGATTAGTTCGCTCGTACCTCTTCCAATTTCTCGAAGATAGCGTCTACTGTTTCCCGAATCTGCTGTTCAAGCTCTATCTGCTCCTCTTCCAAGGCTATGATTTTTTCATGCAGAGATTCGACCTGGCCTATCGCGTCTTTTGCCTGCTCATAGACCCCTAAATCCTTTGCCTCTCGAGTCAAATGGCTTATTTCCGAAATTTTTCCCCGCCTTCTGAAAAGGACTTCCAACCTCATTTGCCGCTTCCGCATTTCCCGCTCGGCTTCCATCATCTTTTCAAAACTTTTCTCCTGGGCAAGTTCGAGTCCGCGTTCCGCACTCTCTTGAAGTTCTTGAATTTTCTCAGTGATAGTGCGCATGATCTCCTTTTCCGTGTCCGTTAAATCCGGTGATTCGAGTTCTTCCCTGATTCGCTGAATTTCGTTTCTCGTCATCTGAAGTGTTTCCCGAAACATCTCGGCAAAATGCATTGGGAACTCTTCCTCCGGTGGCGGACCTTCACCTTCCTGAGCAACCACACCTACCGCGCAGACGATGAGCAGTAAACCGGCTACGATCCATTTACATTTTTCCATCTTTTTCTCCTTCTTTTTGTGTTCTTTTTTATGATGATACAACAAGTTCATTTTCAGGTAAACACTCTCAATGCTCCATCCGCGTCATCCCATCATTCCAACTCCAGTAACAGTGTAACCAATTCCCACGCGCCTACGGTAAAGGTGACGGTATTTTCGTCCTGAGGCACCTGATAATGTGTAACCCGTTTGACGGTGATTTCAATATTTCGCGGATTATCCACCGGTTTTTCATTAAGATTGAGTTCTTCCACTGCTTTAACCTTTCTGCTTACGGGGAAGGAAAGGGTCGTCGGGGACGCTTTTTCCGAATGGTTAATGACTCGGACCACAAAACAGTTTTCCCGGCCGTTTTCAGGCGGTTTCATCGTGCTCAGGGTGACCGGTCCTTCATCCAATCTGAAAAGTGACTCATCCCGGCGACCATCCACGGGGTATGTGGTCAATGAAGCATCAATAGTATATGAGTGGATTGGAGTGGTAAAAAAGAGGTATCGACTATAGATGCTGCTGTAATCATCCTGATTGGTGAAATAATGAAGCCCCGTTCGGAATTGCAGACGCCCTTGAAGCTGACCACCCGTTTCTCCGTTCGTCATCACCGTTCTTCGGAAACTACGGAAGAGGGTAACAAAGAGCGATCCGTCCTCATCGATGGGAGCGGCAGCCTCATGCAGCCCGGCGGCGGAAAAAAAAGCAAGGCCTGCACCGTCTGAATCTCGTTTCCCGACAATCCCGTTGAAGTTCTTTTCAATCGGTTCGAGTTCTTTCCAATCCGCGGTTTTCTCGCCCCACATGCGACCGCAGGGACGTTGGAGAAAGGTGAACGTTTGGTAAGCGAAGTACGAATCGGAACAAATACCGGTGGGGATTATCATCCTCAAACGATGATCGCCCGCGCAATTTTCTACCTCGATATTCATCGTCACCAGCGGAGAGTTTTTCGTTAGTCCGATGGTTGTAGAAATCGGCAGCTCGACTCTATGCTCCGAGGGCCGGGTGCCTCGATACCGTTCCTCAATCGTCCCTTGATACAATAACTCTTCGGGCACGAGTAGGGTCCGCTCTATAATAAACATCACCCTGTCGGGACCGTCCTCGATGCAGGCAATCTTACCCGATGCCCCGGCCGAATAGACCGCAACATCCCCAATAGGATTTTCATGAAACCAACCGTCGCCTATCTCTCCGTCACAGACAAATCGATTTAATCCTTCATAATTCCTTCCGGTCCTTTTGTCGGTCACTTTGAACGTTCCGTCACTTAATATTTCGAGTGCGAGAAGACCGTTGTCGGCCCTCAGAGCGCCGGTCCGAAGTGTCCCCGGATACCGCACCGGTTTCTGGGACGGTTTGACGGTAAACGTCGTCCATCCGGTCGGCCGGAGGTCGGACGAAAAGGTAACGTGATACTCGTCCCGGACCGCACAGGCCGCCTTGTACATTCGTTTCTTAGATCCGTGATCAATCTTTGTTATGGTATATGGAATCTCATTTCCATTTTCATCAACGAGGGTAAAACAGTTCTTGTGTTGATAATGGAACGGTTCGGAAAACCGGGTGCTATAAGCCTGGGGAAAGGAAACCGTACAATTGACCGTTTCTTTTCTTCTAAAAGGAAGCGGATTGAATATTCTTAACAGAAGATCGACATCATCTCCAGCACCGGCCTGTTTTTCATTGTGGCCGTTGCAAGTCCCGCTGCCGGCCCTATTTTCGGCGTCGTGGACGGCTAACATTTTGTCCCCGACTTCCGCTTTCCCGATTCTTCTGCGGTCCCGCGTTTCGAAGTGGTCCCGTATTTCACCGACAATATCGCGGGTCTGATTAAATCGATAGACCATATCTTCATGGACCCGGTCGATCGAGCAGCCGCATATAGAATCGTGCGGCTGGTTTTTGATAAGCCATTTCCAGGCCAAGTCATAGAACGGATTGAGGGTTGAATCCCCACTGAGATGTTGTAAAGCAGTCATCGGTCCGGCAGTCCTTTCGAGTAAAATTTGGCATTCATCATTACTCTTCTTAAGCGGATAGTATGACGATACGGTGTTGGTAATAAGGGCGAGATGGCCCTCCAATTTCTCAGCAGGTTCGATAAACTCTCCCCGCCGAACCTCCATTCGAGGCTTTTCGCCCTCTAACAGTTGCCCCATCGCTTCCAGGTTACCATGCACCACCTCCGCTTCGGGGTAGAGCTCCCCGATCCAGGATATATAGGTGGGCACATTCCGGTTGATCGGTGCATGATCGTGTCCGTTCATCAAAACGAGGCAGGGAAATCCGTCGGTCCGTTCCAATTCCCGATCGATACACCCCTTCGCCTTGGCCTTAAACTCATCCTCCGGCATCAGTTCGTCCTCATACGAACTGTAGGTCGAGTGCCAAAAAGCGCCGTATGCCCACTCATCTCCGATCCGCACCACAATCGTCTCACTGCCGTTTGGGGCCTGCCACCGGAAATAGGGAGGGGTGGTACTGTCGTTCGCGCCGCGCCAAATCAACATCGAGGGAATATCGAAACCGCGCATTATTTGGGGCATCTGAGCGATGTGACCGAAGATATCACACACATAACCGAATTTCCACGCATCGGTCCGCCACTCCGATGCCGTCCTATGACCGAGCATAAGGTTTCGGATCAGGGCCTCACCGGAGACCAAAAACTCGTCCGGCATGACGTACCAAGGCCCGATAATAAGCCTTTTCTCGTCGATCAATTGCTGCAGATCGTTTCGCAGATCGGGCCGCACATCCAGCACATCTTCCAGGAGGATCGTCTGACCATCCAAGTGCTGGGTTTTATAATCGGTATCTTCTTTCATAACGTGAACGAGCGCATCGACAGTCTCCACTAATCGTTTGCGAAATCCCTGAAAACCCTGGTACCACTCTCTGTCCCAGTGGGACGATGTAAAGAAAAACATTTTCATAAAAAGAGCCTCCTTTCAACCATGATGCAAAAAACGAAAAAAAACCGCTCTTTTGCCCGCGATTTCAGAATCACCAGCGCCATTGTAGTGGTATTAATGAGTAAAATCTATTATAATAAAAAGGAGAATTCGGTGAATGTCAATATGGATGAAGAACAACTGCAGGAAATCGGAGAATACATAAAAAGCCGTCTCAACCAATGGATAGACGAGGTGCACCCTAACGCTCCGGTGACAAAAGACGACAGGGACCGCGAAATCAACCTCATTGAACGAATTGTGAGGGTAGAGGAAGAGCTCAAAAGCCAACGGGAATTGATGCTGCAAGGCTTTGCTCAGATGGATCAGCGTTTCGAGGCTATCGATCGACGATTCGAAACAGTCGATCAGCGGTTTGAAGATCTGATCCACTATATGGACAAGCGGTTTGAACAGGTCGACAAGCGATTCGAAACGATGGACAAACGGTTTGAAGCTATTGATCGGCGATTTGAAGCAGTTAACCGCCATTTCGAAGATTTGCATAACGCTCTCCGGCGCTTTATGGTCTGGTCCTTTGGCACCTCGGTCTCTTTGGCAGGTATTGTTATAGCCGTTCTGAAGTTGACATAATTATGAATTTATGAACACTATACTCCTCAAACTTCATAAAAAGTTAAGGGAAATTAACGAAAAGAGATTTTTCTAGCTTAGTTTACTTACATTTTGCCTTTTTTATGATACCATTATACTTGTATCTAGCTATTTTATAAGACAATGAATTATTTTAAAGTTATAAAATGGAACAATTTCGAGATAGATTTTCGAAGTTCTACCCCACTACATAGACAATTATTAGATCTGATTAGACATTTGATACTTTCAGGAGAACTGAAGGCTGAAGAAAAATTGCCTTCGGAAAAGGAACTCACTCATTTTTTCAATGTAAGCAGGAATACTGTTAGACAGGCTTTGGCACAAGCCGTAAATGAAGGATTAATAAAAAAAGTTCCGGGACTTGGCACTTTTGTAAATAAGAACAATCCCTACACTGTATCGGGACAATTGATAGCACTCATATCAACCTTATCAAACAGAGTATATCTCATGGAACTGATGGGTGGAGCGGAACTGATTGCCAGAAAACACTCTTACCAAATGATAGTTTCCAATTCCAACCGAAACATTATCGAAGAAAATAAGATATATATGGATCGTTTTCTGTTTGAGATTCCGATATCAATTCCAGCATGTTGCATTCACAAGCGGTGGATAGATCTTTACAGAACGACAGCGTAATATTCCTTCGTTCTCCCAACGTCTCAACCGCCCGCACAATACAACCGTTTCCATCTTCGGATTTTTTCATCGCCGTGATCATGACGCTCTCATCCGAACAGAAACAGAGTATTGGATCAACCGAAAGGTCTACTTGTTCGACAAAATCCCACCATTGCTGCCCAACACCCGATTTCTTACCGTTTTGCACTGTACCGACAACTGGGGGATTGTTGAAACAGGCGGCGTGGATAGGTGCCTGTATATCCTTCCAGGTACCGTTGTGCGGTATTATTCCAAAGGAAAAATCGAAATCACCTAATCCGATAATCTCATTCAATTCGGGACGCATCAACGGTGCTCTCATAAAACTCAAACCCACTTGGTCCGGTTTTGCATTGTAACCATACTTTCCGTTATTTAAAAAAAGTACACCTTGCTCGCCATTTGAAAAATCCAACCATTTCTGCATGTATCTATCAGGTTCCGGCACCTCCTCCCGGTACTTTTCGTCTTCCATCGCCGAATCTAAATCTCTATCGCACCTTTCTTCTGGGTCATTATCTTGTACCGGCCGTTCAACTATACCGTATGGCGCCTCGACCGTTACATAATCAGATGTAAAAGGCATTTCGAAAAAAGACTTCACCATGACCTCTTTTGCATACCACTCTCCGTACATTCTAACAGTCAGCAGTGGACTGTAGGAATACAGTATGAACTCTTGAATGAACTCGGTTTTGGGCATCGATTCGTCCAATTGCACCCGCCTTACAAACCGGATGCACCCTCTAATCGGTCCGCTTTCCTTAATTTCGGCTACTTCAATAGTTCCTTCGTCTATTGTCTCTCCTGTATACATGATGTGCCACGGTTCCCAACAGTGGGTGTCCGGATGTTCCAATAGGTTACCTTCTTTTAAGAAACGTACTCTATTGCCACGGTTCTTGTTTGAAAAAACTACTCTCTCTCGTTTCTTATCGAACATCCTTTTTATCTCAGCGGTCTTTTCATCAAACTCAACTAGTACAAACTCGTTTTCCAGATAATATTCTCCGGCTATAGAGCTGTTTGGCGTACGATGTTCGTTTTCAGTAAACTTGTAATACTTACAATCAATGCCGTGCGACTCATGCAAAATAAGCAGACGCTTCCTTCCGACTCCATCTTCGACTTGCTGCGAAGGAAGGGGAACACCCTGGTCATCAACGACACCGTAATTATTATCGTTCAGTATCGGAAGCTCAACCGGTACAATCCGATTCAATGACGTAAAATCGAATACTGCAACCATATCATTCGACGTCGCCTCTATGTGGAGCTGACGAAAGAGGAGATGCCGGATATACGCCGTCGCTTGTTCGATAATCCATTCGACTCTTCTTTTTGTTTCACCGTAAAGAGCTTTGTCTTCTTTATGTACAGATCGATAACTGCAACCGCAAATGATGTCATGGAACTGGTTTATGCAAAAATCACGCCACGCCCGTTGCAGCTGTTCTTGCGGATAGGTAAATCCGTAAAAACTTGCCCAAAACGCAGCTTTTTCTGCGTTTACAAGAAGGTTTTCCAATTCCCGATTAGTCCGCTTATTGAAACCGTTCGAAGTATAAGTTCCGGTATATTGAAAACCAATCTCTCCATTTATAACCGGTAACAAAGAGAGGTGTCTTTGCATGTCCTGTAAAACTTCGGCAGAGCTACTCCACTTTATCCGAATAGTTGGGTCGTCGGAACCGGACAAGTCCGGTAAAGCGAGCCAATCCGGCTTGATCGTAATCCTCCTATCGGAATGTAATCCACAGGCGATATGCGCGCACGGGAACGGGGCCTGCTCCAACTCTGTCGTCAATTGTTGTAACACCGCTTCATCCGGTTTTCCCACCCATTTGCCCGACAACACAAATACTTTTGTTCCATCCAAACCTTCCCAGATAAATTGGTGCATCGGTTTTCCATTGTTGTGACGTGGGCGACATCGATGGAAATAGTATCCTTCGATACCGGATTTCCTAAGGATTTGGGGAAGTGTGTTACTATGACCGAATATATCCGGGTCCCAACAAACGGACGCCGTTTTCCCAAACTCTTCTAGATAATAACGTTGACCTAAGAGGAATTGCCGTATCAGTGATTCTCCGTCCGGCATCAGGTGGTCCGGCTCTACCCACTGTCCTCCACATAACTCTATTTTACCCTCCAGAACGTACCTTTTTATCTTTTGAAACAGTTCAGGGTAACGGTGTTGCACAATCCAAAACGACCAAGCAGTAGAACGGGAAAACACGAAATCCGAATCCTGTTCGATCAATTCTACCGCCCGCTCGAAACATTGCCGTATCAAATCTTCACCATCCGGGACTCGCGGCCAGAGCCAAGCAACATCGAGATGTTGGGTTGCTATCACATGGATAGTTTTTTCATTACTCATGGGATACTTTCGAAACTCTGTTCGTTACTTTTTTAGAAAACCCAAACAATTTTTGTTTCAATTCTTGTC
>CAZJBZ010000152.1:6550-10089 GCA_964543975.1 uncultured Spirochaetales bacterium | reverse complement strand
AAAGATTCTTTCATTTTTGGCAGATTATTTTCATGAAGATAAATCTTCTCTTTTCAAGAAATCCATGTACGCGCTTTATGAAGATATTCAGGATATAAAGTTCATTGAGGAACACATTGAAAATAAAAAGAATCCTGAATATATATCTGCTGAAGATTTACTTGAAGAATAACAGACGGTAAAGAAAAATCACTTAGCAGCAAATATTCGGCCGGACTGACAGCAAGTTCAGCCTTTTTAATGAACCGAACTCCAGTTATTTTGGAATACGGTTTGCCCATGATTTGGGAGAATTGGCCCGACAGGTCTTTATACTACGGATGAGGTTGGTCCCGCTTCGGTTGCAGAGTTCCTTGCCAAACATCCCAAAGTAAGCTGGGTACGGTATCCGGGCCTTTCTTCAGACCCTTCTTATCAGGTCGCAAAGAAATACCGCCCGTCCTAAAGGGGTGACCGGAGAAATATCCAGGCCGGCGAGAAGGCCCGGCGCATCATGGAAACAGCAATGTGTGAAACCAGTTTAGCCCAGTGTTCCTTTGTTATGCAATTTTATGTTTTTCGCGCGTTGGAAATCACCGGATTATATGGGCTTACTGAACCGTTATGGGTAAAACGGAAAGGGCTCTTGAAACTCAACTTAACGACAACCATCGAATCGGGAGCACTTCCGCGAAGCGATTGTCATGGATGGGGGGGCCTTACCGTTGTATGGGTGTTAATCCGTCGGCTCCCGGCTGGGAAGGAATCCTTATCGAACCGAAAGCATGGTACATCGGTGAGATTGAAGGCTCCGCGGTCACTCCTAGAGGGCGGACTTAGGTTTCATGGAAATACGATGGGCATAACTGCATAATCTCCGGCATCTCACCCTTTGATGTACCTTTGACCATTAGTCTTCCCGGTGGGATTGAAAGAAAATTTTCAAGAGGCGGGCGATTTTTTCAAGCGAACAATCTAATGCTGTGAACATTTTTTTATATAATGGCGGTAATTGCAAAAATTACCGATTTTAGCTGTATTAGAGCAAGCATCCGCAACAACTGTTCATTTGCTTTTTGGTAAGCCATCGAAAAGTTTGATAGGATTTTTCGGGAACTCTTCGACTACGTTAGAGGGCGAACTCCTCCATGTGTATGCGGTGTTTATCTACTCCTAATCCCAGCAGAGAGGCGGAAACTTTGGTCATCATGATCGGTGGCCCGCAAAGAAATATCTCCTTGTCCGCAAAATCCTCAACATATTTCTTGAGTAGTTCGGGAGTGATAAACCCTCTTTCTCCCTGCCAATCCTCTTGCTCGGAGAGAACATGTACATAGCGAAAATCGGGATTCCATTGGCTTAACTGCTCAAGCTCATCCCTAAACAGTATATCGGCCTCGGTTTTATTACCCCAGAGCAGCATTACCTCTTTTTTGATATCATTATCCTTCATATACCGGAGCATCGAGATAAACGGGGTAATCCCGATCCCCCCTACGACAAAAATATAACTGTCCGCCTCATAATTGAGAAAACTGAACACCCCGTACGGGGCGTTTACATAAGCTTTATCGTTGGTGGTGGTATCTTTGATAGTAGCAGTAAAGTCGCCGATGGCCTTCGGCGTGATGGAAAGGTGTGATGCATCCGGGCTGGAAGAGATTGTGAAAGGATGAGACTCCGACATCCGGCCTCCCCGTTCCAGATTGACAATCATGAACTGCCCTGGTTTGTGGGCGATCGGTCTGCCCTCGAAGAAAAGGCCCCAGGTGTCATGACTCTCCTGACGTACTTCGGAGATGCTGTAAGGATGGCTTTTGATAATGGTATAGTTGATGATGTTGTAGATGAGGATGGCCGCAAAGAGGCCCGCCAACATAAACCAATAGACCCGTAAAAACGTACTCGTAAGCAGATCGCTACCCAGGAAGATGCTGTGAATGAAAACAATAACGAAAATGGCATAATTGGCCTTGTGGATATTCTTCCAAGACTCATACTTCATCCCCACCTTTTTATAGAACAGGGCCACAAACACCGTAAGAATAAGCAGCAGCATCCCCGCTATCCCAACCAGTTTTAGGATACTGATAACGGGGAACCCATACTCGATAAGCTCGAACACAAAAAGCGTAACCGGATGAAAAAAAATCATGATGAAACCGGCGATACCGAAGCTGCGATGTACCTTAAACAGCTTATCCAGGCCGACGTCTTTCTCTATAAACCGTATCTTTGAACTGAGTACGATTTGAAAAAACAGAAAAACAAAGCCCACCATTGCCAAGACCCTTCCGGCAACATTGAGATAGTAGGAAGGAGCAAGTCCTACATTGATGGTAGGGATTAAAAATAAGAGGGGGAGGGCCGCTAAAATGACCGCAGCGATAATTAACGTGATTTTTTTCATACTCTCATTCCTTCAGCGATTTCTTCCTGCAAAATAGGCCAATACTATTGTAAATATTTACTTTTTCGACACCCTTAGACCGGTGATTTTTGCAATCATTTTAAGTGTATAAGAAGTTGAGAAGACATGCTACCCATCTCAAGCAACTCTCCAGGGCAATCGCATTAAAATAGACATCAATATCTCCAACAATTATAGAGGGCTTCTCATCCATATTTACCGACATCCAGACATTTGGAAAAGTGATCATTCAACGGTTGAGGAACTATCTTCGGTTTGAAAACGGGGTACCTTCTCATGATGCTATCGGGTATTTCTTTTCGAAGCCGGACCCTAACGTGTTTAGAGAAGACAGAGGCGACCGTTGAAAATATATCTGGACACAAGTGCTTTGATAAGATAATATCTGATAACGCCGTCCCCTTACCTATTTGGGACCTGCATGTCATTGAGTTTCATAATGCGCTGAAACTCAAAGTTTTCAGGGACGAATTGAATGAAAAAGAGGCGCTCCATCTTTCACTCCTTTTCAAAGAACGAAAAAAAGCAGGCATATACTATACGCCTGAAATAGACAGGGAAGATCACACCGAATTATGTCTCGCATACACCGATTTCTCAACGAAGCTCGGGTGCCGGTCTCTCGATATTATGCATGTTGCCGCAGCATCGTTGTTTAGTGCGGACCGGTTTTTGACTTTCGATGCGAAGCAGACTGAATTGGCCGAGAAGGTGAAGCTCAATACGGATTTTCATGCGTAGCTGTCCTTTTTTTTATCCTTAGAGGACATAAGCGATCATGGTGAACAACGGTTTGTAACAGTAGAAAAGCGGTCAACTAACCGTATCTTAGTTGACCGCTTCCGGTTCCGATTATTGTTCCAATCGCATTATTTCCGCTACCTGGGCCCCCCACGGCTCCAATCTGCGCTCAAGCACAAAATTACCGGATTCGGGATCGATTCGGCAGCCTTTCGGCATAATATAGGCTTTGGACGTGTCCAATTTCAGATCGGTAAGCGGAATAAATATCTCCATCAACCGTGATGTATCGGACATATTAAACAGATTGACCACAAAAGCGCCTTCTTCCGGCAGTACATGCAGATGGATATCTTCGGCCAAACCATAGAAAATACCCCGTTTAAAA
>CAZJBZ010000152.1:0-6540 GCA_964543975.1 uncultured Spirochaetales bacterium | reverse complement strand
GGCGATACCGCCGCATTGCCGCTTTCTGTGCCCCCGCTACATACGGGTCTTCATGAGTGCCGCCGATTCCGAGGTGTCGGCAGGTGGAGGCATACCACCACAAGACTAGGCAGTGACGGTTATCATCACGCAGATCGATGTGCAAATACATGGGGACGTTGCAGCCCAAATTATAGTAGTAGAGTGATCGGGCACGTCCGCTCAAGATGTCTTCCATGGTCTGCCACATCAACTCGAAGCCCCAGTTATCGTCATAACTGCCCGGCAACCCATATTTATAATAGACCGGGGTATAGCGGTAGCGTGAACCGCCGCAGACCATATCGTGCATCTCGATCAATACATCCGGATATTTCTTATGGACTCGTTGGGCCAGATCGAAATTCGCGCTGCAGCTGTCTTCCTTAGTAAAAGGCACCGGATGGCCGTGATTGGGGTCCCAGCAGCCTCTATTATACCAGTTGCCGTCGAACATTAAAAAGACGACCCCCTGTTCACAGAGTGCAAGCAGCCGCTTTTCAGCCTCATCGAGGTATTGACTCGATCCCAGACAGACCTGACCGTCCAAAACCTTGCCGTTTCGGTCCTTGATAAAGGACCCCTTCGGCCAGCTGAACACACCGGTCCCTTCCATGCTCATCCAGGTGGCCAGGGGACAGTGCAGCGAAACGCCAAGCCCGTAATCGGTTTTAATGGTGCGAACGAAGTCTCCCATCGGCCCAAGCCATTCTTCACCCCACTGGAATGTGGCAAAGGCGGTGTCCCAGCCCGGGTCGAGATAGAGGGCTTGGCAGCTGTATTCCCGTGCTTTTGCAGCTTCCCGTTCGATCAGTTCGCGCGTGTAGGTGGTTTTTCGAGTGGATGCGGGACGCCGTTTGGCCGAAGGGCTGTAGACGTTCCATTCGGGATTATCGTAGAGCTCGTTCCAATGGATGGGGGGATTAAAATCTTTCGGAAAACAGCAGCCGTTTTCATCCAGAAAATCCCGAAAGCAGCAATAAGCGTCGGCAAGAGTGCCTTCGACCGCGACATAACGGGTCACACCGAGGGACACCTGCTCGCCGGGACCGATATTCGTCAGCAATGCGGGGTTACCGTCGATCATTGCGCTGCCGCCGAACCGCAAATAGACGCCGTCCTCTTTGACCACAGGTGTAAGAACACTGAATTCCATATTCTGCTGGTTAAATTTGTAAATGCCGTGATAGCAGGGACCGTGCTGCCAGAGCCAACCCTCGGCATGACGGCGGAGTGACGGCATCTCTCCTCCCCAAGGGTCGAAATGGGTTCGGATTCTACCCGTCACGGTTAAGAAATCCTCAAATGAAGAATCCTCATCGTTTTGCGGTTCTGACTCCGCACGATGACGCAACGGCACGGCTATAAGCCGGTCTTGTTGCAGGGAAGGGAGTACGGCCCCGCGTTCATCGGTAAATCGATAAAGCATCCCGGCCTCCAGGTCCGTTACCTGCACAACCGACTTACTCGTATTCTTAAGAGTAATCTGCTCCTCCATATAGTCCTCATCAGCGGGCAGTCGGAAGGTGTGGATGATGCTCATCGGTCCTAACGTCCCGCTGCCGCGAATGCTCTCGTTATCGGCACCGCTTTCAACAGAGACATTTTTGGGCATCGGTCCGACCGTTACCACGCCGTCATCGTCTTTGTATGACATCGTGTATTCATACGGCAGGTCGGTCAATTCAAAACCCCTCTTCTTATCCATTAACTGTAAGGATATACCGTTCGGCCCTGCTTCAGCGTGCAGTTCATAGCCATGATTAGAAAGAGTTTGCTTATTCATTTTTTCCTCTTCTTTTTCAATATCTAACTGTTTTTCACATCGATTATTCAGATCCCGATGCCTTTCATTGTAGCGAATTTATCATACAACCTCTATGCCTTTCCCTCTCAGATACTCTTTTACTTCTTTTATTCGCAGAATACGGTAATGGAAGAGTGATGCTGCGAGCAATATCCGGGCCCCTCCCTTTACAACGGCGTCATAAAAATGCTCCAACTTACCTGCACCTCCGGAAGCAACGACCGGTAATTGTACCGCGTTTGAAATGGCGCCGATGAACTCCAGATCGTATCCGTTCTGTGTACCGTCGCCGTCCATGCTGGTGGGTAAAATGACACCCGCCCCGAGCTCCTGACACTGTTTCGCCCACTCTACCGCATCTTTTCCGACCGGCTTTGTGCCGCCGCTTACGACCAATTCGAATCCTGACGGCAGTTCGGGGTTTCTTCGCGCGTCCACGGCCACCGTTATCTTTTCCGTACCGAACCGATCGGAAGCCTTGCGAACGAGTTCAGGGTTTTTGACCGCGGCGCTGTTCATCGAAACCTTATCAGCCCCGGCTTCCAACACCATTTCGATATCGTCGAGAGAAGAAATACCTCCCCCCACGGTCAGCGGTATATCAATAGCGGAAGAAACACTTTTTACCCATTCGAGTCTTGTCCCCCGGTTTTCAACCGTTGCCGCAATATCGAGCATAGCCAATTCGTCGGCCCCTTCTTCCTGATAGAACGATGCGTTTTCGACAGGATCACCGACATCTTTTATATCGACAAAATGGATACCCTTTACCACCTTGCCGTTTTTCATGTCCAAACACGGCATTATCTTTACAACACTCATCTCTGCTCCTGATTTTTCTTTTTTTTACCGCAGGCAAGAACAAAATATCCACTGCGGTCGATCGTGATATCTCATGACTTGGCTGCCTATCATCAAACAGGGCCAAGGGCAAGACCATGAAAAGAATAATCAATGCCGGGACGGATGTCCATAGCATGTAGGAACTATTCCCCGGCTTCCCGGGAAAAATCACGATACTGTAAGCTTCTTGCAGAATAGGGTTGTGTGGCACTTGCAAAAAATTCAATTACTTACCCTGTATGCATTTAATTTTTTCATTACGGTCAAAATGGTGCTTTTTGCAAGTGCCTCCTGTGATTGGTATTTGTCATCTCCGGGATTACCCGGCCTCATTGATGAGTATGAAGAGAAAACCCGATAGCTTCCGGTGTACGTGTTGTAGCTGATGGCGGACGGCAATTTTTATAGAAACGTGAAGCGAAGACTCAAAAGTTTTTTTTCAGTTTCAATGTAAACTGAGTAAGCAGTACCCCGACCAACACAATGAACAAACCTATCACATCCATGAGAAGCAGCTTGTCACCGAAAACAATCCAGGCCATGAGCATTGTGACCGGAGGCCCTAAGTAAAATAAACCGGCCACCCGTGTGGCATCCATTTTTTTGATTAATACCCACATGAGAGCATAAGCACCCAGCGATACCGCCAGAATGAGCCACAACATGGTATAGACAAATTCAGGATTCCATCGAACGGAGAGTTTTTCGACCCAAATTGCAGGCAAAGCGAGAACAGCAGTTGTAGCAATGCACTGGTAAAACAGTGTGAGGTCGAGAGGGATAGAGGTTGTCCTTTTTTTAAGTTCCATTCGTCTCTGAATCAGGCTTGCGACTGTTATGGCTACGACAGAACCCAAAGGGACAAGGTATCCGAATACCGAACCGGCATCTGAGAAGTCAATACGGCTGAGCACGGTAACTGCAACGCCGGCAAACCCGATACATAATCCCACCCATCTCTGTTTGGGTGTGTGCTCGCCGGTTGCCGGGCCTGAAAAGGCCCCGGTTGCTAATGGCTGCAGAGCAACGACTAAGGCTACAATCCCCGCCGGAACTCCACGGTCCAGCGCCAGGAGGACGCAGCCTAACCACACGCCGTGAGCAAGTACCCCGACCAGCATGTGTGGTGCGGCTGCCGACCAGCCGATCCATCGGAAACGGTTCCGGATGATCAAATAGAGAAACAGGATTATGGTAAGTGCGAGATACCGCCAGAACAACAGCGTAAAGGGACCTGTAGAGGGCAGCCCGTACTCAGCTCCGATAAACCCGGAGTTCCAAAAAACGACAAAACCTATGGACAGCAACAAGATTTCGTTCAATTTCTTTTTCATTTGCGGTGTTTCTTTATACAGCCTGCCGGGGAAATCGTCAACTTCAGCAGCTCCGAGATAATATGCAGAAAAAAGCGCAGTAGATTGTTCCCACAGGGGGTATAGTGCCTGCCTTGCCACGAACATCAAGGCAGAGATAGTAGAGGTAGGGAAAACGACAATCCTTAAGAAGTTCGAAAAAGTTGATTCAGGGCACGGTCATCCTGTAGAAAAATTTACAGATTCCCCGGCAGTTTGTTAAAAATAGACTAATTATCCCTTTTAGAGATTGCAACAATGGAGCTGTCATCATATAATGTGGGACAGATATGAATCTCAGACCGCTCATTCTTATCCTCTTAATTTTCCAGATATGTTTTTTTCTTCCCGCACAGGATGAAATCCGTTTCACACATCTTACCCTGGACAATGGCCTTTCACAGAATTCCGGCTACTGTTTTCTGCAAGACAGCCTGGGATTTATGTGGATCGGAACTCAGGACGGGCTGAACCGTTACGACGGCAGAAACATGGTTGTCTATAAATACGATAGCAAACACACCGCAGGCATCAGTGATAATTCCATTGTTTGTCTTTATGAAGATATCGACGGTAATCTCTGGGTAGGCACCCGAAACGGCGGTCTGAATAAGCACGATAGAAAGAAAGACAGTTTTTCCGCCATCAAAAAAGGGCGTGAAGACGCCGAGGGATTTTCAAACAATCACATTACCGCGATTGCAGGTTCAGCGGATACTAATATTCTCTGGATCGGGACCGGCGACGGCACAATTCATCGCTTCCATCGGCTAACCAATGAGATTGAAGATTTTAAATTGTTTCCGGAAGGGATGTCAAATACCAACCTTCACCGTATTACTAGTATTGTTCCGGACCGGGAGGGTTTCCTCTATATTGCTACCCAGGGCGCCGGGCTGAAAAGATTAAATCCCCGGAGCGGTGAGTACCTTGAATTTACCCGACAAGACAATTCTCTAGAGAGTTTGCGGGACAATACGATTAATACGATGGTACCGGCAGTCGACGGGAAGCTGTGGATCGGCACCGACAAGGGGCTCGATCTCTACAACCCGGCAAATAATACGTTCAAACATTATCCTACCGGTACCGGAGAGAAGAGGGGTTTAAGTCATCCGACAGTGTGGGCTCTTCAGACTGAGGAAGAGGATATTCTATGGATAGGCACTTTCGGCGGCGGCCTCAATGCCTTTGACGAAACTACCGGTAGATTTACCCGCTACAGAAATGACCGCAACGATCCGAACAGCCTGGGAAGTGACAGGGTGTGGTGTGTGTTTGAAGATTCCCGGGAAACCGTGTGGGTGGGAACAATCGGCGGTGGACTGAACCGGTTCAACCGGAAGACCGGCACCTTCACCCGCTATTTGGCTGACCCCAAGGAAAGCAATTCCATCAGTCACAATATGGTGTTCGAAATCGTAGAGAATTCCGATGGTCAACTCTTGATCGGAACTTTCGCCGGGCTCGACATTTTGGATTCGGAACCGGAAACCTTCACCCATAAATATGCCGGTCCCGGCGGCCTGAGCCACAATTTCATCAAGGAATTATACATCGATAAAGAGAATATTGTCTGGATCGGCACCGACGGAGGAGGCCTGAACAAATTCGATCCGGAATCGAACACGGTTACCGTCTATAAAAATGATCCGGACAATCCCGACAGCATCAGCAATGATCGTATTAAATCGATCCATGAAGACGGGGAAGGGATACTATGGATCGGTACAAGCATTGGTCTCAATCGGTTCGATCCGGTTTCCGAAAACTTCCGCGCGTACACCACGAGTGACGGCCTGCCCAATGATGTAGTGTACGGAATCTTGGGGGATGATACGGGCGGACTCTGGTTGAGCACAAACCGCGGGTTGTCCCGGTTTGATCCC
Source organism: uncultured Spirochaetales bacterium (assembly GCA_964543975.1). Classification (GTDB taxonomy): domain Bacteria; phylum Spirochaetota; class Spirochaetia; order SPDA01; family CAZJBZ01; genus CAZJBZ01. The sequence continues at coordinate 631 of CAZJBZ010000152.1, read as the reverse complement.
GACACGGAAACATTTGAGAATTATGATGAGCGGGACGGATTGCAGAGCAATGAGTTTGCTCAAGGTTCATGCTATAAAAGCGGTGAGGGGAAACTCTTTTTCGGCGGAATCAACGGATTCAATTCCTTTTATCCCAAAGAAATTAAAGAAAACCGAACTGTTCCTCCGGTAGTTCTCACCGATTTTCGTATCTTCAATGAAAAGGTCCCTATTACGGAGGGACCGCCGTTAACGGAGTCGATTAGTACGGTTGATGAGATTATTCTTTCATGGGAGGACCGAATCTTTTCCTTTGAATTCGCAGCTCTCGGATTTATCATGCCCGAAAAAAACGTGTTTGCTTATAAAATGGAAGGGTTCGATAAGGATTGGCTTTTTTCAGATGAGAGAAATTTTGCCACCTACACGAATCTGGATCCGGGACAATACGTATTCAGGGTAAAGGCGGCGAACAACGACGGCTTTTGGAATGAAGAGGGACATTCCGTTCGTCTCCGCATCATCCCGCCCTGGTGGAGGACCGCCTGGTTTCGTGTCCTCCTTTTTTGTGCGATAGCGGGAATCCTGTTTACCGGATACCGGTGGCGGACTGCCGCCATGCATCGGCAGAAGCAGCGACTGGAATCGGATG
>CAZJBZ010000151.1:0-10184 GCA_964543975.1 uncultured Spirochaetales bacterium | reverse complement strand
TTGTAATCATCCCGGAATTGAAACCGTTATCCCGGCCTCCTCGTCTAAGGCCGGAATGAAGATCACTGAGCTGGACCCGGGCCTTCATAACAGCTGCCTTGAGAAAATCAACCGGAGCGGCGGGGAATTAGTGAATGTGAACCGCACAGCTTCTTTCGCTCCCGACGTGGTGTTCGCGGCCCTCCCGCATCTACTGTCGGGAAAGATGTGCGAGGAGTATTTCGGGAACGCGGTGGTTATCGACCTTTCCGCCGATTTCAGGATACGAGATGCGGAAGATTTCTGTACCGCCTACGGCGAAAACCCACCCTGTCCGAACTATCAGGATAGTGCCGTCTATGGGTTGAGTGAGGTATACCGCTCCTCGATAAGGGAAGCGGATATTATTGCAAACCCGGGCTGTTACCCCACGGCGGCCCTCTTGCCTCTTATCCCGTTCTTAAAAGCCGGGTATGTGCAAGGTCCGACCATTATCAACGCTCTGTCCGGGATTTCAGGAGCGGGGAAGAAGACAAAAGAAAATCTCCTCTTTTGTGAGCGCACGGAGAATGCAGGGGCCTACGCACCCGGGAAGAGTCATCGCCATGCCGTCGAAATTCAGCAGGAGATTAATTGTTTCAACAGTTCTCCCGATAACATTGATGCTTTTTTCACACCACATCTGGTGCCACTAAAACGGGGTATGGTGGTAACGACGACCTTCACGGCGACCCGAGAACTCGATGCTTCCGTGTTAGATGAGGTGTTGAACCGATCGTACGAAAACGATGTCTTTATCAAATGTACGGGGGAGCGAATCCCGCAATCGAGAGACGTTTGGGGTTCTAATCGGTGCGATATTGGCCGTCACGCGGAAGGCCGTACCGTTTTTCTCTTTTCAGCGATCGACAATCTCGTGAAGGGCGCCTCCGGACAGGCGGTACAAAACATGAATATCCGGTTTGGATTCGATGAGACAGCCGGGCTTCCGGTAACGGGTGAACTGTAGGGACCTTTATTGAATCGGTTCTAAGAAGGGAGACAGGAGAAGTATGGATCGTAAAACAATCGTTATAAAAATCGGAGGAAGAGCGGCTGCCGACGAGAACGCGTTCGAAAACTTGATCGCGGAAATGAGCGAACTATCGCGCCGTTATTCGTTTATTCTGGTCCACGGAGGCGGCGCGGAAGTGACCAAAATTTCGGAGCATTTCGGTCTAAAGCCGCAATTCAAAGAGGGAATCCGAATGACGACCGTCGAAGAGATGGAAATTGTGGATATGGTGCTCGCCGGTAAAATCAATAAACAATTGGTGCGGCGGTTTAACACGCGGACCAAAGCCGTAGGGTTAAGCGGCAGTGACGGACTCCTGTTTCAGGGAGAGAGCATAGAAAAGCACCTGACAAACGGTACACGCACCGGTAAAGTGGTGTCCGTAGATACCACGCTGCTCAATCTGCTCCTGGACAACGGATATATTCCGGTGGTGGCTTCAACTTCGATGGACTCGGAGGGAAAAGCACTGAATATTAATGCCGATGAAGCGGCGCTGCATATTGCGGTTGCGGTCCGTGCCGACAGTTTGATTTTTCTCTCCGATACTCCTGGTGTGGTGAAGGACGGCAGTGTAATCCATAGTATCGATGAAGCGAACGCACGGGAATATATTCGAACCGGTTGTATCACAGGCGGGATGATTCCAAAGATAAACTCGTCGATTGAGGCAATCAAGGCAGGCGTTTCCAAAATAATAATCTGTCAATATATAAAAAAAGGTGATGTAGCCGGTTCTATCCGCGGCGAACACGGTACAACCCTCTCTTTAAAAAAAGGAGAACCAATATGGAACATAACAAAAAATCAAAACAAGCGATAATGAAACACCCCCCCTTCCCTAAAAACTATGCCCCTGAGTTCCTTGTTTTAGATCACGGTGAAGGTGTCTATCTTTACGATGAGAATGGAAACAGATTTCTCGATTTTGGATCAGGTATCGCGGTCAACGCCTTAGGATACGGCAGGGACGATTTGGCTGAAACCGCCTATAAACAGATGCTGAAGACGATTCATGTCTCAAACCTCTTCACCACACGACCCGCAGTGGAACTGGCACAAAAGTTGACCGATACGGGGCCTTTCGCGGCCGTTCATTTCGGCAACAGCGGGTCGGAAGCCAACGAGGCGGCAATAAAATACGCAAGGCTCTATTCGCTCCGCACGAGGGGAGAAGGTAACCACAAAATACTCACATTTCATAATGGATTCCACGGCAGAACCATGGGAGCACTCTCCTGCACCGCCACTCCGAAATATCAAGACCCGTTTAAACCACTCATTGAAGGAGTGGTAACGGCCGACCTCAACGATGCCGATAAGCTGCAAGCGATTCTCGATCAATCGTTCGCGGCGGTCATTGTGGAAGTTATTCAGGGCGAAGGCGGTCTCTTTCGTATGACTAAAGAATTTGCGGAAACGCTCAACGGTTTGTGCAAAAAGCATGATGTTCTCATCATCGTTGATGAAGTGCAAACAGGCTTGTCACGGACGGGAAGCCTCTATGCCTATCAATCGGTCGGATTGAAACCGGACATCGTCACACTTTCCAAACCGCTTGCGGGAGGGCTGCCGCTTTCCGCTACCTTAATACCGGAAAAAGTGAACGCCCTCCTCCACGTCGGTGAACACGGTACAACATTCGGCGGGGGGCCGGTAACAACGACGGTCGGCTGTTTGGTTTTCGATACTGTATCCAGCCGGTCGTTTATCGATTCGATCAAAAAGAAAGGAGAATACCTCGCTTCACTCCTGCGGGAAGTACAGTCGTCGGTTCCGGCAGTCATGGAACTGAGAGGCGCCGGGCTGTTGCAGGGAATCGTCATTGACGAAGAAAAACTTCACGCGGACGAACCGATAAAAACCATAATGGGCCGATGTAGAGACCAAGGGCTGCTCATCCTCAGATCGGGAACAAACGTTCTTCGATTCGCTCCTCCCCTCATAATCGAAGAAGAGGAGCTGCGTGAGGGAGTTGAGATAATCAAATCGATCTTACAGGAACTATCCTAAAGGAGATGCTGATGACCACTCAAAAAAATATACGAAAAATCGTTCTTGCCTATTCAGGAGGTTTGGATACCTCAATAATCATTCCATGGCTCAAGGAAAACTATCAGAACGCCGAGATCGTCTGTGTTTGTACAAACGTGGGTCAGGATGAAGATTGGGAGCATATGGAAGAGAAGGCAAAGGCCTCCGGAGCATCGAAACTCTACATCCGAGATGTTCGGGAAGAGTTGGTCCATGACTTCATTTTTCCGATGCTGCGTGCCGGAGCGGTCTATGAAGGGAAGTATCTTCTAGGAACGGCCATCGCCCGGCCGCTGCAGGCCAAACATCAAGTTGAAGTGGCATTAGAAGAGGACGCCGACGCTTTGGCCCACGGCTGCACGGGCAAAGGGAATGATCAGGTGCGTTTTGAACTGACCTACAAAGCCTTGGCCCCTCACCTCGAAGTAATCGCTCCCTGGCGTGTGTGGAATATTCGATCCAGAGAAGAGGCCATCGAGTACGCGAAAGAAAAAAACGTTCCGCTGGGGAACATAACCAAGAAAAACATCTATTCCCGGGACTGGAACGTTTGGCATATGAGCCATGAGGGCGGAGATTTGGAGGACCCTTGGAACCGACCTCAGGACCACCTCTATCTTCTTTCAAATTCTCCCCGGAAGGCCCCGGATAAAGAGTTGGAGATAACCATCGATTTTCAAGGCGGAATTCCTGTCGGACTAAACGGAGAGAGCTGCTCGGCCCTGGAAATAGTGGAAAAACTGAATAAACTCGGCGGTGAACACGGTATTGGTCGCGCCGATGTCGTTGAAACACGTACCGTCGGGATGAAAAGCCGGGGAGTGTATGAAACGCCGGGGGGAACAATTCTCTATCACGCGTTGAAAGAGCTGGAGATGATAACCCTCGATTTCGACACACTCAGTATGAAAAACATGCTGAGTCAACGATACGCGGAACTTATCTATCGCGGTAAATGGTATACACCGTTACGGGAAGGAATGGAAGCGTTTATGAAATCTATTTCTCAACACACCACCGGCTCCGTGCGGACAGCGTTATATAAGGGAAATGTAATAACCGGGGGGAGAAGATCGCCCTATTCGCTCTACATTGAAGACTTGGCCTCTTTCGGAGAGAGTTCCTACGATCACGCGGACGCTTCCGGCTTTATAAAACTCTTCGGGCTGCAAACAGGAGTGACGGCGATGGTCCATAAGAATATCAACACCGATACAGGCCAGGCCGGAGAGATAAAAGGAATGGCCGCGACGTTTCACGATAAATAAAAGTCATAACGAGAACCATGATAACAGTAAGACGAGCAACAACACACGACGTGGATTCAATCTTTCAGCTTACGAACTTGATGGCCAAGCGGGGGGAAATGCTTCCTCGCAGCAAGTACAAGATCATCACGATGCTGTGCAACTTCTACGTCGCGGAAACGGAAGAGAACAAAATAGTGGGATGCGCCGCCCTGAATCCGCTCTGGACCGATATGGGAGAGATAATGGCTTTAGCGGTAGCGGATGATTATCAGAAGAGAGGGGTGGGCAAACAGCTTGTAAAAATCATTATCGAGGAAGGCAGACGCCTGAAGATGCCGGAAATGATTACCCTCACCTACAAAACCGGTTTTTTTCAAAAACTTGGCTTTACCGAGACGGACAAGGACAAGTTCCCGAGAAAACTGTGGAGGGAGTGTCTCGAATGTCCGAAGCTGGAAGAGTGTGATGAAATTGCAATGCATATGTATCTCGATATGGAAGATTATCGCGCTAACGGCTGACTTCTATTTCCACCCTGCGGTTCAAGTACTGCTTGTCTCTATCGGTGGTAATGTACCGTTCGGCCCCGTGCCATTCAATTTCCGTAGTTTCATCCGGCTCCCAATTCAGTTCATCTAAAGAGGTGAGTACCTTGTGGGCTCGCTCTTTCGAGAGTTGGATTCTGCCCGATTCCGTGCCGTAGAGAGCGCAATGTCCGGATATGAGTACTTCGGATTCAGGGTTTCGTTTAAGGATTTCCGCAATTTCTTTCAATTGCGCGGCCGCTTCCCGAGTCAGGTAGGCCCTGTCCGGCTCAAAGTATACGGTCCATTCATCTACGCGGACGGTCTCTTCCGCCGGCTCAGCGGCTTGTTCAGGGTGGTCCTCCGTCTCCGGATTGGCGGGGCCGGACGACGGCTGTAAACGGTCGGTGGGTTCCAGCTCTTTGGGAGGCGATTTGCTCACGGCCTCTGTTTCCACCGACAAACGTTCCCTCCCAAACCGCGGTTCTCTACCGGACAATAACAGAAAAAGCAAAAAACCGGCAATCAACAGGGCCGCGGCAGCCGGCACGGCCCACTTCCACGCGGAAGATGAGAGATATTTGCCGACATCGATAGTAACCGTGGTATAAAGCGAATCTTCGAGAAAAAGCCGGAGTTCGAGGTCCCGTCCGGAGATCATTGTACCTTCTAAGTCGATCTTCGGTTTCCCTCCCTGCTGCTTGGTAAAGCGGAAAGGCCGATCGATTTTTATGGTATGGAGCAGCTCTTTTTTGTCATTTTTATAGAAAAAAACCTTTACGAAAGCCATCCTCTGATCGGGCTCCACGGTTGTCAGACGAAGCCGTCCCTCACGCTCCTTACCAAGTTTCAGTAGTTCGACTAAATAACGATTTTCAACCTCTACGGCAACAATGGACCCACTCACTTTCTTTTCTCCTGTATTCATAGTGTAACTCTTATTTCCAACATTGACAAACCGGGTGAACAATTGGAAAATCGGAGTGATAAAACATCATAAGGCAAAGATATGGAGGATATATGGACCAGCTGCGTTATAGAAATTTAGATATCACTGAGGCATACGATTCGTTACAGTCCCTCAATCCGGTTTCCCTCAAACAGGTTTTGACTCCGGAAAGAATAAACGCCTATTCCATCGCTGCCGGAGGAGGGCTTACATACAATTTCGCCGCAAAACAGGTGGATGAAACCATTCTTGACACACTTCAACAGCTTTCCGATGAACAGCAGTTGATCGATAAATACCAAGCTGTCGCAAACGGAGAGATAATGAATACCGGTGAGAAGCGCCGGGTCCTTCATCACCTGACCCGCGGACAGCTGGGGAAAGAAGTTATTCATGAGGGTAAAAATCTTCGGGATTTTTATGTCGAGCAACAGAAACGAATTGCCGATTTCGCCGAGAAAGTACACTCGGGGCAGCTGCGCGGTTCTACCGGAAAACCGTTCGATACGGTGGTCCAAGTGGGGATCGGAGGTTCCGATCTCGGTCCACGCGCCCTCTATCTGGCGCTAAAAAACGAAATCGCGGCGGTACGTTCCGGTAAGAAACCGTATCTGAAAGCTTCTTTCATTTCAAATATCGATCCTGACGATGCGAATGAAATACTCGATCATGTTGATTTTGAATCGACCCTCTTTATCATTGTCTCAAAAAGCGGTACCACTCAGGAAACATTGACAAACAAAAAACTGGTTACGGACCGGATGATCGACGCGTCGGTCCCCAACCTCCGTCCCGAAAAACACATGATCGCGGTGACCGGCGAAACATCTCCAATGGCCTCTTCTTCGGAATACCTCGAAAGTTTTTACATTGATGATTTTATCGGCGGCCGGTACAGTTCCACCAGCGCCGTCGGCGGTACGGTCCTTTCACTGACCCTAGGCAGTGATGTTTTTCAAGAGATTGTGGACGGAGCGCACGAAACCGACACACTTTCCTTATCGGAAAACACGCGCAAAAACGCCGCGTTAATGGACGCTATGATCGGTATTTTTGAGCGTACTATTCTCGGGTATCCGGCTACGGCCGTGCTCCCCTACAGTCAAGCACTCAACAGATTTCCCGCCCACCTGCAACAGCTGGACATGGAGAGCAACGGGAAACAGGTCAATCGGGCGGGGGGACCCCTCACCTATTCTACAGGACCGATTATCTTTGGGGAACCCGGAACCAACGGTCAGCACTCTTTCTACCAACTCCTCCATCAAGGGACCGATATTATTCCGCTCCAGTTCATCGGTTTTCATGACTCGCAGACAATGTTCGATATCGAATGCGAAGGGGGGACCGGTCAACAGAAACTCAATGCTAATCTTGCGGCACAGATAATCGCTTTCGCGTTGGGAAAAGCTGACGACAATCCGAATAAAAACTTTCCCGGAGAAAAGCCGTCGAGTTTAATCTATGGGACACGTTGTACTCCGCGATCACTCGGTGCTCTGTTGGCCCATTTTGAAAATAAAGTGATGTTTCAAGGGCTCGCGTGGAACATCAACTCTTTCGATCAAGAAGGAGTGCAGCTCGGTAAACTTCTAACCACACAAATTTTAACCGGGCAACAGACCGATGAACGGCTGCAATCATATACGGGCCTCTTAAAACTGTATTAATTATTTCAGATCCCATAAAAATAGTGATTTTTGCAAGTGCCTCATTCATTTTTCATCATCGGCGGTTGCCTGGTTACTTCCAAAACATCCCGCCATAGAGGTCCTTCCACATCCACATAGTTACGTTCGGAAATCGCCATTTCGATGGGCAGATGAACGAACACGTTGTTGACAAGACTGATCAACGACTTTGTTCTGCCGGCCATTGCGGCGTGAACGGCATGGGTCCCCAAGCGGGCGCAGTAGATGGAATCGTTAGGATCGGCGGGGGCGCTTCGTATCATATAACTGGGGTCGATATATTTCAGAGTAGATTCTATTCCGATAGTGTTAAAATGGCGCGGGATTCGCGTCTCCAGATAGTGGCCTATATCGTTCAGCTGTTTATTCCCGGAAGGGTCCTCTTTATTCGATTCTTCCAAGAGTTCCTGGCCCGCGCCTTCAGCAACGAGGATGACCCCATGCCCCCGTTCGACAAGCCGTTTTCCCATAAGATTGATAAGCCCCTTGTCTCCATGGAGGTCGAACGGTATCTCCGGTATAAGGACAAAATCGACATCATTATTTGCCAAGGCGGTATATGCCGCTATGAAACCGGATTCCCTACCCATGACTTTCACCAATCCTACGCCGTTTATCGCGTTCTTGGCTTCGGTATGCGCGCTTCGCACCGCTTCCGTGGCGATTGCCACGGCAGTTTCAAAACCGAACGACCTCTGCACAAAACTAATATCGTTGTCGATCGTTTTCGGGACGCCGATAATCGAAATTTTCAAGTTCCGTTTCTCCAACTCATTCGCTATACGAAGAGCCCCCCTCTGAGTGCCGTCCCCTCCGATGGTAAAAAGGATGTTAAGGTTCATCCTTTCAATGGCGTCCGCGATTTGGGCAGGTTCTCCGCCCCCTCGGGAAGAACCGAGCATCGTTCCGCCTTTGTGATGAATATCGTCAACAATATCAGGATTAAGATTCATCGTCTGAAATCCGTATTCGGGAAGAAACCCTTTATAGCCGAAACGGATGCCGGTTATCCGTTTTACTCCGTACAAATAGTAGAGCCCTCGAACAATGGCACGTATTACATCATTTAATCCCGGACAGAGACCTCCACAGGTTACGATGCCCGCGTGCACATGACCCGGGTGAAAAAAAATCAACTCCCGCGGTCCCGCTTTTTCCAGCAGTTCACTCCGTTTGACAGAAATCTCTTCGTCTTCCGGTTTTGCTTCGATGTCGTAGAGAATATACTCATCGTTCCTGACATAATTGGCCAATTTGTCTCCGATAACCGTCGACATTTTTATCGGAGACGGAATTTTAGACTCCCCTAATGAGGGAACGGTAAAATCATAGTTCTCGATCATAAACCCCCCTGAAAATGGTTTCTCATTCTTCGTGACAGGGCCATTGTAAACATTTACCGGTCCTGATGCAACTCAATAATGTGAGAACGCGCAAACCGTTTCCTGTCTTGGGGGATAGAAAAAGAAATTAATTTATACTATAATGGAGGTAATTGCAAAAATCACCATTTTGAAAGAGGCTCACAAATGAAGATTTTGATTATAGGGGGTGCCGGATATATCGGGAGTCATGTGACCGGTGCGTTCCTCGAGAAAGGGGAAACCGTGGTAGTCTACGACAACCTCTCCTCCGGATCACGCGAAAATCTTTTCCCCGAAGCCGGGTTTATTCACGGTGATATTATGGATATTCCCCGACTGACCTCATCGACGCGGGGCTGCGACGCAATTATTCACCTTGCCGCACTCAAAGCCGCCGGCGAATCGATGGTGCTGCCCGGCAAGTACGCAACGAACAACATCTGTGGAACAATAAACATCATCAATTCCGCCGTGGAGTGCGATATTAAATATATCGTTTTTTCTTCATCAGCTGCCGTCTATGGTGAGCCGGAATACTCACCTCTTGATGAGCAGCATCCGACCAAACCGGAAAATTTTTATGGTTTTACAAAACTCGAGATCGAAAGACTGCTCGCCTGGTACGACCGGCTTCTCGGCCTTCGCTCAGCATGCCTGCGGTACTTTAACGCCGCAGGGTACGACGTCAAAGGAAGAATAGGAGGGTTGGAGCGGAATCCGGCCAATCTGCTGCCGGTCATTATGGAGGTCGCCACCGGAAAGAGGGAAAAACTTCTCATATTCGGGGACGACTATCCTACGCGGGACGGTTCCGGGGTCAGAGACTACATTCATGTGAACGACTTAGCGGATGCTCACGTATCCGCCTTAAATTATATCGCCACAAAGGATAAAAGCCTTACCGTTAATCTCGGGAGTGAAACCGGTGTTTCAGTTTATGAGATGTTGGAAACGGCCCGTAACATTACCGGAAAGCCGATTCCGGCAGAGATAACCCAGCGGCGTCCCGGCGATCCGGCGGAATTGGTTGCTTCTTCCAAAGAGGCAAAAGCAGTTTTGAACTGGACGGCGCGACACAGCAGTGTAGAATCTTTGATAGAAACCTCCTGGAAGGTCTATCAAGGAGCTATCGCTTACAATCCGGGGAGAAATAACGGTCATTGAAATTTATGCAATTGCCGTATATCCTTATTTTGGAAGAGAGGGACAACAATGCCGGGCGTTTTCAATGAGATTCTCCAAGCTCTTCCCTTCTATGAGCAGGAGATAAAAAAAATAAGTGAAACGATCCTCGCCAACTTAGTCATGATTGCCGAAATTCCTTCTCCCACTTTTCAAG
>CAZJBZ010000150.1:0-10212 GCA_964543975.1 uncultured Spirochaetales bacterium | reverse complement strand
GTTCTCTCGATGGAACGGTTGAACGGAGTCATCGAGAAAGACGTTTCAAACCGGAGCATTACAGTGGAAGCGGGAATGACGATGGGAATACTGTATGAAGAGGTGGAAGAGATGCAGCTCTTTTTCCCTCCCCATCCGGGTGATGAAGGGGCCTATATCGGCGGAGCGGTTGCCACCAATGCCGGAGGAGCGAGGGCCGTCAAGTACGGTACCATCAAACGGTTTGTCCTCGGTCTGCGCGTGGTATTGGCGGACGGAACAATCGTCACTTTCGGCGGTAAATATGTCAAGGCAAGCGTTGGGTATCACCTGCTGGATTTGATGATCGGTTCGGAAGGAACACTCGGTATTATCACCGGAGTTACCCTTTCCCTACTCCCGCCGCCGGGTTCAATACAAACCTTGGTCGTTCCCTTTGAAACGGTGGGAAAGGGGATCGAGAGTGTACCGGCGCTTCTGAAGGCGGGAATCGTTCCCTGTGCCGTTGAGTTTATCGATCACTCGGTCTTACGGGTCTCCGAAAGGCTGGTCAATAAACAGTGGCCGGTCCATCAGGGAGAAGCATCATTGATGATTATCCTTGACGGAACGGATGAAGAGGAAGTGATGGCGCACGCGGAGCAGGTGGGAGAAATAATGGAAGAACAGGGGGCCCTGGACATCCTTTTGGCGGACCGGAAATCGAAGCAGCAGGATATCCTCGAGATTAGGAGCATGATGTACGAAGCACTGCGTCCCGGAATGGCCGAAGGGTTCGATATCTGTGTCCCACGTTCGGAGATTGTCGCTCATGTCGAGTTCGTGAGGGAGCTGGAAAAAGAGACCGGAGTGCCCCTTCCCACATTCGGTCACGCGGCGGACGGAAACATCCATACCATGTTTATGAAAACCGAACTGGTCGACGGAGAGATCGGCGCGATAATCCCGGATTGGGAGGAGAAGCTCGAACATGTTCGCGACAGTATCTATGAGGACGCCATCCGTCGGGGGGGTGTTATTTCGGGAGAGCACGGAGTCGGATTAAGTAAAAAGGACTCTCTTGCCAAGAACATCGGGGACGATCAAATTGACCTTATGCGCCGAGTAAAACAGGCCTTCGATCCGAAGAACATCCTCAATCCTGGAAAGGTGGTGTAGGGGGCAGCCCAATGGCGGATAACAGTAATTTCGATTTAGGTAAAAAGGTATTTTTTCTCTATCCTCATAGTGTTATCCAAAATGAACTGGTACAGCTTATAGCCCGGTATGAATACGAAGTGTACCTGATAAATGATCACGATAAGCTCTTTGCCCTTCTGCGGCAGGAACAGGAGGCAATTCTTTTTATCAATATCGATGAACATCTTTCGGTCGAAGAGTGGGAAAAATTCATACTCTCATTGCGGGAAAACGATGCGACCAAAGCGGTGCACGTGGGAATACTCACCTACAACGAGGACCAGGAACTGGCCCGTCATTTTTTGATGGACCTAATGGTACATGCCGGTTTCGTTCTTTTGAAGCTGGGGTTAAACGAGAGCGCGAAAATCATTCTAAAGACTTTGATAGCCACGGAAGCGAAAGGTCGTCGAAAGTACGTCCGAGTACAGCTGCCTGAGAACCGTTCCGCCACCTTTAACATAAAGGTGGGAGATTCGTTTTATTCGGGTACTATCAGTGATATCAGTTCGGGAGGTATGGCTTGTCGGTTTGATCAGGCCCCAAGCGATATCCAAAACTATTTTTTCGACGATATTCAATTGACGCTTAAGGGAAAAGTCATCAGAATAACGGGAAAACTCGCGGGAACGAGAGGGCAGGACGGAGATAAGATTTATATCATCCTGTTTGAAAATTTCCGAAGCGAGCAGGAAAAGCTCAACGTGACCAGCTTCATTAATCAAACGCTCCAGGCTCGGATGAACATGAGGTTGGAAAAACTGTGATGGCAGGGACCATTATTTTTTAGTCGACTGCGTGCGTCTGGTCGCATGAAAGCGAGGAGGGAGCATGCTTATCGCACTGAATGCCGACCGATTTCCAGCAGCAGCTCCAGAAGAACTTTTGGGGCCGTTTTCATGGGAAAATGGTTGCTTTCAATTTCTCGAATATTCCACCCTGAGCGCCGTGCGTAGTCCGCGCATCGGTCCAGCACCGGCGTAAATACCCAATCTTCCTGTTTGTCTGTGCACCGGATGTAGGTGCGGGGTATTCCCCGGGCGGCGGGGTTCTTGACCGCAACGGGCTCTTCGCTTGTTTTTATCGGCTGCGGTGTTGAACGAGGGTCATCGTTTATGAAACTGTCGATTTTCCATCCATCTCCATAGAGATTGGCGAACGTTCGTATGCTGTTTGAAATTTTCTCTCCCGCGATGTCTTGGAGAGATTCTCCGTCTCTTGGAACAAACGCATCGACATAGATGATGTGAGTGATTTTCTCGGGTATCCGTTCGGCTACCCCTGTAACCACCAATCCGCTGTAACTGAATCCTACCGGAATGACCCGCTCCAATTGTTCGTAGTGAATGACGTTTTCTATATCTTGGATATAGGTCGAAAGTCCTATTTCGGGTGATGACAGGTGGCTTCGTTCACCAAGACCGGTGAGAGTAGGGGCAAACGCGGAAAACCCGTTCCTGATAAGCTGTTCGGCGATTTCACGCCATTGCCATCCGCCTCCCCATCCTCCGTGGACAAGGACGAAGGAGGGGCGGTCCTTTGTTGCATTTTCCATAATAGCTGCACTATACCGGTTTTCCCTTAGAGGGGCCAGTCCGTCTCGTTGTCCTGTTCCGACTAATCATTAATTTCTTGATTGTAACTTGACTCTTTTACCGCGTTGTCAGTATATTTTCGTCTTTGAAAAGACCAAACAGTGTTTGGTGCTCATGTGGAGGTTTCGCTATCAAAAGAGTGACTTTTATTATACTTGTGCTGTTGATGCCGTTTGTACTCGCCTGTTCAAAGTTCGAGAAAAATACAGGTATAGGTCTTCAAGAAATTTCACCAGCGTACGAGAATTCACAATACAACACATCTCATGATGAAAAAGAAAGGTTGATTGTACAGGTAGACCCACGGCAGGATATAGGTGTCGTCCTTTTGGCAAACCCTTTGACAAAAGATCGGGTGAAAGGGTTTTATTATGCGTTGACCGGCAGTGAAGAGATAACTGAAAGTATCATCCATCATGCCGTTAAAAACGAGATTCCGATCGATCTTGCCTTCTCCCTTGCCTGGGTGGAAAGCCGGTTTTCTCCTGCCGCGGTAAGCAGAAACCATTCCTCAATCGATCGGGGTCTGTTTCAACTGAACTCCCGCTCTTTTCCCGCCCTTTCGGAAGAAGAGTTCTTTTCTATTGATCGTAACGCGGAAATGGGCTTACGCTACCTCAAAGATTGTATAGAGCTGGGAGGTAATACCATCACCGGATTGGCCATGTACAATGCCGGAAGGAACAGGGTCGCGCGGGGGAATACACCTCGTATGACGCTCGAATACATTTCCCGCATTATGGAATACCGTAAAAACTTTGAAGAAAACTTTAAGACCTACATCGATCATATCGGAATAGAATTACGATACGCGAAGAACGAGACGTTGGTCGCACTGAACGAGTAGAGAAGCAGGTCTCCTGAGGTGGTTGGTAGTTATCCGAGACCGAGGTGCCGCTCTCTTGACATATTCGGGGTTTCTCCATAGGTTAGTGAAATGGTCATTGTCCTTTCGCATGATATAACCGAAGCGGAAAAGAACGCTATCCGAGGTTTTCTTTCGGAGAGGGGTTATAAGGTACGGGAAATCGTCGGTGAAGAAGAGACAATCTTCGGAGCGATCGGCCTTTCACAGATTGATACGAGGGAAGTAGAACTCTTACCAGGGGTACAGCGTGTCATCCCGATCAGCAAGCCGTACAAACTCGCTTCACGAGAATTAAAAAAGGAAGATACCGTGGTCTCCGTCGGTAAGGTGAAGATAGGCGGACTGCGGGTAGCGGTCATAGCCGGACCGTGTGCCGTCGAATCGCGGGACCAAATTCTGGAAGCGGCTTCCAAGGTACGGGAGTCGGGAGGCGTCATGCTGCGGGGAGGTGCTTATAAACCTCGTACGTCTCCCTACAGTTTTCAAGGTTTAGCTGAAGAGGGGCTTCGGTATCTGAAAGAGGCGGGCGAACGGGAAGGGCTGCCCGTGGTATCCGAGATTGTCGCTACCGATCATGCCGATCTAATGAAGGATTATGTCGATGTTTTGCAGATCGGGACCCGAAACATGCAGAATTTCGAACTGCTGAAGCGGGTCGGGGAACTGGGAAAACCGGTAATCTTGAAGCGGGGACTCGCGGCTACGATCCAAGAGTGGCTTATGGCAGCAGAATACCTTTTGGCCCACGGAACTGATAACGTCATCCTCTGCGAGCGGGGTATTCGTACCTTCGAAACCTATACAAGAAATACTCAGGATATCTCCGCGATACCGGTGGTCAAGAAGTTGTCCCATCTTCCGGTCATTGTCGATCCCAGTCACGCCACCGGAATTCGGGAGAAGGTGCCCCCCATGGCTCTGGCGGCCGTGGCGGCGGGCGCCGACGGTCTTATCGTGGAGATGCACCCTAATCCCGAGAAAGCGCAATCCGACGGTCCCCAATCGCTTTTTCCCGACCAGTTGGAAAAGCTGATGCGGGACATTGAGGCGCTTTCTCCGGTCCTCGGTAAAGAGATCGCACGCCTGCCGGAGCGGGCCGTTGAATTGAAGGGGACCGCGGTCATACCCGATTCCCCCGCCGCCACGGCCGCCGGCTTTCAGGGTGAGAGGGGAGCGTACAGCGAAATGGCGGTTGTCAGGTTCTTTCAGGAAGAAGATATTGCTCCGCGCCCTTACCGTCAGTTCAGCGATGTGTTTAAAGAGGTGCTCTCCGGCAGGATCCAATACGGCCTTATTCCGCTGGAAAACTCCTTGGCCGGTTCTATCCATGAAAATTACGATCTCCTGCTCCACTATCCTGATATCAAAATCGTAGGGGAACAGACGATCCGTATCGTTCACAATCTTATCGGTCTTCCCGGCAGCTCCATAGCCGATATTACAAAGGTCTTCTCTCATCCCCAGGGTTTGGCGCAATGCGCCCGCTTTTTGGAGAAACATCCGGAATGGGAACAGGAACCGTTTTACGATACCGCAGGTTCGGTTGCACACATTGCCCGTGGTAAACAGAAAGAGTGGGCCGCAATCGCCGGTTCGGAAGCTGCCGCTGTCTACAAAATGGAGATTCTTAAAGAGAGCATCGAAACCAATCCGCAAAATTACACTCGTTTTGCCGTGATTGCCGGGACGGAGCATAGGGAGACGGAAAATCCCAATAAAGCGTCACTTGTATTCGCCACCCCCGATAAACCCGGTGCGCTTTTTGCATCGCTTCAGTGCCTCTCCGATCAGGGACTCAACATGAAAAAGCTGGAATCTCGCCCTATTCCGGGAAAGCCGTGGGAATATATGTTTTATGTTGATGTTGAACTTCCCGATGACATTCGTCTGTTCGAAAACGCGGTAGAACTGATAAGGGAAAGGACCCACGATTTTAGAATTTTAGGTCTTTACCGTGCGTGAAGCCATTTACGCTTCTTCCATATTAATCCCAAGCCGCTTCAGTTGTTCGGTCTCCTCTTTCTTTGAAGTATACTCGTGCCGTTTTTTATTCGCTTTCAGGACGCTGTTTTTTATGGCATTTACCTCTATTTTTGTTCCCCGGATTCTTTGCCGTTCCTCTTTGCTTGCTTCGGTTTTAAAGTAGGTGTCCAGGGCGGGTATCTGCCGGAGAAAAAGCTGCAATTCCTGAATGTTTTTCGAAAGGAACTGAAAAATCCGGTCTTCACTCGAAGCTTCCAACCGTTGATATCCTGAGCTCATTTTATTGGAAACGCTCGCCAACACCTTACTTCTTTTTGACACATCTTCGCTAAACTTTGTAAAATCGATCTTTTCATGCTTGGAGAGGGAACTCTTTGTATCGAAGTATTCGACTTCATAGATGTGCTTTTCTTCCTTTTTACCGGTGAAATTCATTATCCAGCGCCGAAATTTTTCACCGAAGCTGATCTTTCTGTTAATAAGTATTTGATGACTTTCCTGAAGTTTTTTAAGGGCCTGGTCTAAATGAACACCGGCCCCGGCGAGGATGCGGGCCGCTTCTAATAGTATTGTCTTTCCGGTGTCCTCTTTTTTTACACCCTTCTTCTTTTTCTCTTTAACTTTTAATTTATCTAATACGGCCTCTCGAAGCTGTTCGGTATTGGGCCCATAGTCTTCCTCCAATACCTCTTTAATCAACTCCGCGTAGAAGGGTTGATCGTTCATGGCGGAAGCAAAGGATTTTTTTATCTTTTTCATTACATCATCGGGTCTATTCTGAACGATCGAGGGGGTAAGATTTAATTGAGAAGTAATTGTCTTTCTGATAATCAATTTATACTCTTCCCGATGAAAAGCTGTTATCGTTTTAAGTATCAGCAGCACCTTTTTACTGATGCCGGACAGCTGGTCGAGTGCGTCGTTGAGCAGTTTTACGGAAAGATCATCCGTTCCCTTTTTTACCTTTCCGACCATTTCCGCTAAATATCTGGTGTTCATAGTGGTCGAGTTTTCGGACAGCTGGTCCCATCTGAAATATCTGGTTAAACCGGCGAGTTTCTTTATTCGCGGCATTGTCATATAATCCAGATTGAAGAGGAAATAGCTGTTGAGATAGTCCAACTGATTATCGTAGTCGGACAATCTGGTGCTCAGTTGTTGAGATTTTTCTGATTCGAGGAACGGTTTTTCGGAGGGGACGGCTATCTCTGAGGCCTTTTTATCATATTTATAGGGGTCTTCCGTGATGAGGGACTTTCGGAGCAGAATATTATAGAGGCTTTGATAGGAGGAATAAAAGTTTCTATAGTGTTCCTTTAGTTGAGGAAGATCGTTTTTTTCTATGTCTGTCCTTTTCTCTTCAACTGCCTCCTGTAAGGTTGCGGTAAATTCGGTTTTATCTTCCATATATCGTAGGGTATAATATATCATGAAATCTGGCAATCTACAAAAAAAGGAAAATGATTAGTATGGCGGCCATACAACCGTTTTTACCTGAAAAATTGATAATCGGCATCTTGGTCGGACCAAAGCAAGACCCGGAACCGGCTGTTAAGCGGATAGAATCGGAATTCGGAGCTGTCGATTATAGAAGTCCCTGTATCGATTTTACCTTTACCGATTACTATGACCGAGAAATGGGAAAAGGGATCAGCAGGTTTTTCCTCTCCTTTGCGGATTTGGTCGATCCTGAGCTGCTTCCGGACATCAAGATCAAAACCAACATGATCGAAGAATCGTTCTCAGTCGAAGGTCGTCGAACGATAAACCTTGATCCGGGTATTATGGATCTTAACCGGCTTATTTTAGCTACAACAAAGAAAAGTCCTCATCGTATTCCGCTGCGAAAGGGAATATACGGAGAGATAACCCTGGCCTACCGGCATAAAAGGTTTATCTCCTTCGAGCGGACCTATCCCGATTTCAGGACCGAACAGTATCATACCATTCTTGAAGTAATTCGCGGACTTTTTAAAGAACAGTTAAAGTGGAGATAATTTTTGCAATTATCTCTCTTGTTTGGAAGCAGCAGCCGGGAGACGGCTGTTTTATACAGTATGCGAATGTTCAAAATTTTCATCGCCGCGACGGTTACAGTTGCTGCTGCCGCGGGACTAACAGCCTGCGCTTCTTTTACGACATCATCGGTACGTATCGTTTTGCCGCCTATTCCGGATACCTGGGACAAGACAATAAATATCACCGGGTTTAGATTGATCTATCCGGATACGGACGCGGAACCAACGGAAATGGTATGCCTTCCCGATGAAGAGGTTGTGGTGGAACTCGTTAAGTGGAGCAATGTCCCGGTATTGGCGTATCCGATTTGTGAAAGGGGGGGTACGTTACGACCTGCCGGAGCACTGTTCCCTCTTCATCTGCGGGAAGACGGAAAACTTTTACTCTCGTGGTATAACGGATTTTCGGCACTGTTGTTCAGGCGGTTGTGGGCCGTCGGGACGGTGGGTGAAGCGGTCAATAGTGAACGATTATTGAAAGAGATTCGGGAAAAAGCGCCGGTCAACCCGTGGAACCTCGATCTTGATTCGATGGTCGAGGCGTTGTCATACTGTACCTTTCATTCCCGAATCATCGACACCCTTCCTGATTATGATGTTGTTTTAACCGGCTATACGGGAGATTGGGTTGTTTCCGATCCATTTATAAGGTCTGTTCGAGCGGATTCGGAAGGAACACTGAGGGTGGCGAACCTCTATCCCGGAATGTTTCACCTCTACGATCGGGAAAAGGCGGCAAGAATCGACCTCTTTATCGCCGAAAAAGAGTGGTATGCGATCAATGATGTTGAGGGTAGTACAGAATACGGGAGTTGGTGAGTACTTCTATACCGGTTTCGGTTATGAGGATGTCGTTTTCAAGACGGACCCCGCCTCCGTCGTGATCGTATAATCCGGGTTCTATTGCCACGATCATTCCCGGTTTCAATTCGGTATCCGAATCGGCCCGGTTTCGAAAGAAGGGATACTCATGGGTGTCCAAACCGATGCCGTGCCCTAAACCGTGAGGCATAGAAAAGCCGTGTTTTTCAAAGAATGTATCGACTGCCCGCGCTATTGCCACAGTTGAAGCTCCCGGTTTCAGTTGATCGGTAATCAACTCCCACGCTTCATGAATACAATCGATCCTCTTCTTTTGTGCTTTGTGTGGCGCGTCCTGGAGGATGGTGGTGGTGACATCAGTTGTGTAACCGTCGACCTTCACCCCGAAATCGAGAATGGAAAGGCCCGGCTTGCGGATGGAAGCCGAGGTGTAGGCGGGAAAAGGGTGAATGGCAAAGCTTCTGCTTGGAGCAGCGACCAGCGTCTCGAATCCCGTCCCTTCCGCGCCTGCTTTTCGTGCCTCTTTTTCAATAAAAAAGGAGACATCGAGCTCGGAATGAAGCTCCTTATCGGCGAGTCTATAATCCAACCGAGTAAGAATCCCGTTTGTTATTGCAACCGCCTTTTTATAGATATCGAGTTCTCCTTGATCTTTGACCGCGCGGGTCTCTTTCAGATATTGATCGATACCTTTTTGTCGGCAGACCAATTCCGATGAGATGGCGTTACCGATTTCCGTGTAGAGGGGATACGGCGTGGCGGAGGAGAGTTCTATTCGATTTTTGGCCGAAAGGTGGTCCGAGAGAAGCCGTTTTACGGCTTCGATTATGCTGCGGTTAAAATCGGTGTAAGGGACAAGATCATCGTTCGAATCGGGAACGAAATAGTGTTGTGCCAGGTCGTAATCCCACGGCACCAGAACGCACCGACCGGATCGAAAGAGGAAAAGGACGGCATCCGAGACCATACCGGAGAGATAGCGCAGGTTGTTGCTTCTGCGGCCTTCCGTATCTTCAATGATAGCGACATCGATGTTTTCCCGATCGAGCCATGAGTATAAGGATTCTCTTCTTTTTGTAAAAACGGTATTATTGTGCAACGATATTCACCAATTTATCAGGTACGGTGATGATCTTTTTAATACTTTTTCCGTCCAAAAGCTGTTTTATCCTCTCTTCAGCCAGGGCCGCCTCCTTCAACTGCTCCTCTCCGCTGTCTGCCGGCATTTGAAGTTTGGACCGGACCTTTCCGTTTATTTGGACCACAATCGTTACCTCATCTTCACGGACCAGTGCCTCATCCCAATCGGGCCACTGCCGTGAGGATACCGACGGTGGACCGCCCATTTTTTGCCACAGCTCTTCCGCTAAATGGGGGGCGAAAGGGGCTAAGAGAAGCACAAACGGTCCTAAGAGTTGTCTGTATGCCTTCTCCGCTTTAAAGTTTTCGTTGACAAAGATCATCATCTGGGCAATGGCCGTATTGAACTCCAGATTGTTGAGGTCTTTCGTCACTTTTTTTATCGTTTTATGGAGGACCTTAACCAGCTCCTGAGGAGGTTGCTCATCGACAATCTCACGTTCAGTAAGCCGCCACACTCTGTCCAAGAAACGATGAACGCCGGTCAGCCCTTTTGTGGACCACGGTTTGGAAACCTCCAACGGCCCCATGAACATCTCGTACATGCGCATGGAATCGGCGCCGTACTCTTTTACGATGTCGTCGGGATTGATGACGTTACCCAGCGATTTGGACATTTTCACGTTGC
>CAZJBZ010000149.1:7479-10268 GCA_964543975.1 uncultured Spirochaetales bacterium | reverse complement strand
CCTGTACCCTGTCCACCGGCAGATCGACCATTACAAACTGTCCAATAGCAACATTTTGACTGTTTGGAAACCTAAACGTTAAGAAAAAAAGTCCGGTCTCGTAATTCGGTTCCGGCGAACGGCTCAATAGGCGACCGGAAATCTCCCTTCCGTCAATGGTCCGCCCGACAACCGGTTCCCCAACCGCCACCTTGAACGCGTCTTTATCGCTGATGTTGGCTTCCAGGGTGTAGCCTTCCGTCCCGATAATAACCACTCCGGTCTGCCCCGATCGTATCTCGTCTTTTTTCTGCACCGCCACCTCGGAAACAATACCGGCAATCCGCGCCGTTTCCACCACCGGCTTAAAACTGCCGGTAATATCGTCTCTCTCCACGGTAAATAACGGTGTCCCTTCGCCGACCTTTTGTCCCTCCCGCACGGAAACCGACAGAACCATACCGTTTGCAGTTGCCTGATGTTCAATCTTTATTTCCGGCCGCAGCCGTCCGCCGACCGAAATGGCGTTATACCGCTCCGACAATTCGGCCTGTGCTATAGGGAGCGCGTTTTCTCCGGGCGTTCCAGCGTCTCCCCCGCTTCTTCCGGCACCCCGACCGGGTCCCTGCTGTCCCCAGACAACAACTCCAAAACAAAATAATAACGCCGGAGCGATTATAAAGATACGAATTCGCATCTGCTTCTCCTCACTATGACAGGAGATTCCATCACTCTCCCTGAATAAACTCTATAACAGTTCCATCTATACCGTACGCGTGAAAAAGACGAAGCAGATGGACCAGATAGGAACAATGGGCCCGCTCTTCGGCAAGAAGCGCGTTACGGTAGTCCAATTTGGAAATCCGCAGTTCTTCTTCGGAGATAAAGCCCCCCTCAAAGAGCTGTTCGGCATCCAGAAAGGCCGCTTCTTTTTCTTCCGTCGTCAATTCGGCGATCGAATGGGTGAGCTTGAGAATCTCACTGTCTTTCCATAGAGTCTCTGCACCGTGCAAGTGTGTCCGGAGGGCTTCCTCCAACTCCAGCCTGGCCAAGGCGGCCCCTCTTTTCCTGGCAAGACTTGCGGAAGCTCGCTCACCTCGATCAATAATATCCACAGTAAAGGTAATACCGATACTCCAATCTACGGCTTGATCGTCCAGATCGTACGATATTCCCGCCGATACGGTCGGGTTTGGAAGGTACGGCAGAAACCACAAAGCTTCTTCTCGTTCCGCGGCTTGAAGAGAAAGACGAAAAGCCTCGACATCTTCCCGGGGCGGAAGCGGGGTATCCGGCCCGGGCAATGCCTGTTCCCAATTGTTGGCCGAACGGACCAGCTGGTCATAGAGACGGGGGATATTGTTTTCCTTTAATTCCGACGCATTCACTGTAAAACCGAGCATCTCCTTCTCCGTCTCTAAAAGTCCTTTTCTAACGGAGTACCACTGCTTCCGCAAACTCCGCATAGATTCTTCTTCATGGACAAAATTCACCATCCGTTCATAATTTCGTTCGTACTCTCGTTGTATCGCTTCAGCCTGCAGATAATAATGATAATCGAAAATGTCCTTGACCAGTCCGATCAGAAGTTCGGATTTGATATCAAGGACCTGCCTGCGGCTTTTTGCATAATTTGCCCGTGCTTTGAGAAGATCGACCCCGCTTTCATCGAACAGTTGTCGAGATACCGTCAGAGTCGGTAAATCAGGGGTGAAGCCGTCTTCGATCTCCCAGGAAAAAGGGGCGGAAATGGTAATGTCGGTACCGAAAACATTTTCAAACCCTGCTTGGAGAGTAAAATCGAGAGAAGAAGAGAGGACCGGCGCCGCTGAAGCGGAACTCTCGCCGGAACCGCCTCCCTCCTCTGTGCTGTCGGCGATGGTTCTGCTCCCGCTCGACGTATCGTTGCCAATCCGGAATTTTCCGCTGCCGATCGTAATGTAGGGAATGTACACCTGTTCAAGCTGTTTCACTCTATATCTGTTCTGTTCATTTTGAAGCAAAGCCTTTTGGTAGGAGAGGCTTTTCTCCATCCGGCTTCCATAAATCCGCGAAAGAATATCGTCCTCGGCGAAGAGAAAACCGGCGGTCAGCAGAAAGAGGCAACCGGCAAACGACCCTCTTATCATAGCACCTCACCGGGAGATTTCCCCGCGCCGACAATCGCACCGATAAGGAGTTGTGAGTATTGATTCATCGTCTCCCAATACAGCCGTTCGGCCGACAAATGTGCGATCTGCCGACTCCGGTACTGTTCCCTCGAAATAAGACTTGATTCGTACCGTGCGCGGGAATCCTGCAGCTTTTTCTCTTCCAAACGGAGCCGCTCTACGGCCGCTTCGATTTTCTTCCTCTGTGCGGTTATGCTTCTTACGATATTTTCATACCGCGGCCGGGCGTTGAATTCGGCGGTTTCCAGCTGCAGACGGGCGTTCTCCACTTGAAGTTCAGTTTTTTTTCGGGTAAAAGGAGGAGCGTTATCGGGAAGGTTGGATAAAAGAGTCCGAGCATTGTTCAGTGCTATTTCCGCCCTTCGATAGTCCACATCGTTTTCCAGCCGAAGCGAAGGGTCAGGTACCCACCGGAGCAAGGTATCATCTTGTAATAACTCGAAATCCCATTCCATTCCTGTTACATGGTGATAATACCGCCTCACCTCTTCCTTGTCCGACCGTATACGATACAGCTCTGTCTCAGCTTCCAGAAGAGCAATGCGTGTCTCCGCCGCCGTTTCTTCAGATACACGGCCTGATTGGAACAACTCTTCGGTCCTTTTAAGGGAATCCTTCGCGTTTTCCACTTTCGTCTCC
>CAZJBZ010000149.1:0-7469 GCA_964543975.1 uncultured Spirochaetales bacterium | reverse complement strand
CCGCTATTTGCATACTCAATTCTTCGATCCGCACCGAGTAGAGGGTATCAAAAAGGTCCGTGTAATAGCCGAGTAGATCGTCCTGAATATCGGAGAGTGAGGCGAGATAACTCAATTCGGCTGAAAACCGATCGCTCTCGGTATCCGCTTCGATGAGAGCTTTCGATCTGTTCATCTCCATGAGTTCCCTGTCCATGGCTATCTTCTTGAACTCGGGATTATAACGGTTGACCGTTTCCAGCCAATCGCCTAAATCCATCGAATATATAAGAGGAGACAGAACAAGACAGAAATAGAGAAGGAAAGGTTTCTTCAATTATTTACTGTGCCTCTTTCAAAATAGGAATATGTGGCACTTGCAAAAATGTGCAATTACCTCACTTATATTGTTAGTATTCAACTACTTCAGTCCGATTAAGATGGTGATTTTTTCAAGTGTCTCCACTCTTCTATAACAGCGCATATCATAGGCGTGTTAGAAAATTTGGTCAACAACAGGATTTCCGAGCTCTGTAAAATCTTTGTAAAATTATGGTAGGATGTGAATTATGATCGATTCACACTTTCACAGTTTGGAGATGCAGAGAAAGGGATGTAATGTGAACCAAACCCTTGGGGAGTGTTTTCTGAACGGACTTACGGCCGGGTTGGATTCCGGAATAAAAGCCGACGATATCGAAAAGCGAAAATCCTTGATCGGTAGCTTCCCTAATGTATACTGCTCAATCGGACTCTCCCCTGCCGAAGCCGCAGCGGAAGAGAAGGAGTTGTCCCGCCTGCTCGAAGGGATGGAACGGCACATACAAACTCATCATCCGGCGGCGATAGGCGAAACGGGGGCGTCCCAACCATCCCGGTATGATCCGGTACACCTATGAGTTTATTGCAGAACTTCGAAATGTTGATGTGGAACTGTTGGAAGAGAAAACGGAAGAAAATTTCTACTCGCTTATTCGGAGAGGATAAATCGGCAATTGCCCCGCCTTGTTTTTTTCATGAGGTTTTTTCGTTATTATCCTCACTGCTGTTATAGAGGGATTCAATATACGACTTTGTATTGTCCAATTCAAAATGGCTGATGGTACACATTCCCTCAAGGACAACGCCGTCCTGAATGATAAGTTCCGGCGTCTTGATGTTTCCCAGCACTCTCGCCGTTGAGAGAAGCAGAATTCTGGTAGAGGCGGTAATGTTGCCGATTACCACCCCTTCGATAACCACACTGGTCGCGGTAACATTCGATTTTACTCTTCCTTTGGGACCGATTTGCAGATGGTCCACCAAAAGACTTTCACCTTCAAATTTACCGTCTATCCGAAGGTTACCCCTCACAGCAAACCGTCCGCCGAACTCCGAACCTTCTCCAATCACCGTATTAGCCTCAATATCAATTTGCACCTTACCATTTCCTCACTTTTTCAAACTATACCGACACGGGGAGCAATGCCTACCGTGTTCCCACTATACCGCATGTCGGACATAAAAAAAAGCCCTCTTTCACTGAAAGAGGGCTTTTCATAGCCTCTTCGCATCGTGCATCAATTAAACCGATTTACCAAGAATCTATCATATCATCGGCATCTCTACTCTCTTCAGAAAAGAGGTCGGTTACGGCACGCAGATCGTCGAAATAGACGTAATATGAGCCGTACGATTCAATCGGGTCCGTTTCTATTTTAAACCCTAAAACTTTGATACCCATCTTCGAGGTATCATGATAATCCCACTGCTTCAAACTGGGAGGAATTGCAACCGTTAATTTCTTCCATCCGGAAAAATTCAGTTTACCCATGGTAATTTCAGCCCTATTTCCGTAAAAATCGGCAACGAGAACTTTGAGTACATGCTCGAAGTTTCTTCCTATCACCCAGACGGAAATGGTCTTGCATATCCCTTCGATCGGAAGCGGCCGTGACGGAAACAGCGCAAAACTTTTATACCCTCTGAAGAAATAGTTGACCTTTAAACCGAGAACATACTGGTCCTGTTCTTCTATCCCCGAATCTACCTCTCCCGGGATAGGTTCTTTATCCATGGGACTTCCCTCAAACCTTCTGAGAAAAACAAGACCTTCATCACGGGCCATATTGGCGAACCAGAAGCCGGAATCTTCAAATTTCGACACCGAAACCTCTTTCAATTTTTGTTGAGCCCGGTCTACTCCTATCTCATTTGGATTGGGATCACCGGCGGATTCAACGTCTTGAGCAAAGGCAAAAAGAGCCGCCCCTACACAGAGAATCAATCCTATCAGAACTCTTTTGGTATTCATTGTCTCACTCATCCTCCCCCCAAACACTTTCAATCGTACCCTCATCTGCCAAGTTGTCTCCATCGAAACGAAAAACGAAGGTATTGGTTAACGTTTTTATTTGATCAATATAGACATAAAAATCATCAACACGTTCTTCCGGTCTCGTCCAAACGACCAGTTTGATCAATTCAAGTTCTTTCAGATAACCACCGGAGGTAACGTAACCACCTTCCTGTCTAATCGAAGTCGGAATTCGAACGCTCAGGTTTCTCCAACCGGTATACTTTATGTCTCCCATATTAAGAACATGAACA
This sequence comes from uncultured Spirochaetales bacterium, assembly GCA_964543975.1. Lineage (GTDB taxonomy): Bacteria > Spirochaetota > Spirochaetia > SPDA01 > CAZJBZ01 > CAZJBZ01. The sequence continues at coordinate 4,901 of CAZJBZ010000149.1, read as the reverse complement.
ATACCGGTATAATCCCTCACATGTGCTTCAACATAGAAATCATAATTTGAGCCCCACACCCAAAAATCCAATATTTGGGTCTTCCCGGGGAGCCTTATCGGTTCGAAAACAGGGTTTCCATCCTCATCGTCTTCATCCTCAACTGGGATTATCTCGATAAAGTTATACCCTTTTCGATCGAATCTACCGTGAATTCCTAAAACCTTGATGTCTCTCCCCTCTTTGTTAGCACCAAAAATGGCTTCCGGCCAAGCTTCAATGTAGGCACTTTCAGGGTAGGTCTTAACGACATTACCGTTTTCATCGTATTCTTTGGTAGCAAATTTACTCCCGAGAACAACCCATCTATGAGATGCCCACTCGGCCTCTTCAGGATTCTCAGGATTATCAAAGCTCTCGATAATCTTTGACTCCAATATTTGCGTATTTTTCTCGGCCGATACAAAACCGACCGACAAAAATAGAAAAATGAAAACAAAGAAAAGAATAAGCACTCCGCTTTTTCTCATTATTAGCTCCTTTATTCTGCAGAGTAATCCGTCAATAATTCATGTTGAATTATATTTCTATCCGAAATCTTTGTCAAATAGTTTTCTTTTTTCATTGAAAGAAGTTATTTTTTTCTTATGTTTCTCCTTCGAGTAGTCTTTTTGCCTCACGAGCCCCGCCCTTCTTGATGACCGATCGTACAGGAAGAATCCCTGTTTCCCTATAATTTTCGCTTTTGGCAATCACACTCATAATTTCGGCATAATCCGTCTCAATCGAAAACAGTATTCTCCCTGAATACGCATTTGCCGGTTCCGCGTCTTCAGTAGCTATCACAATGTCCTTTGTTAGAAGATGATTGACGCAGACAGGATTCAATTCGGAGAGAGAGAGAAACAAAAAACGGACATCTCTCGTTTCCAACTCATCTAAAAATTGTAACGCTTCCTTTGAATGTTGCAAATCTTCAATTTCTCTAAAAACAAGGCCGGAAGTGCCGCCTTCCGCTGAAAATCCTTGTTGGAAAGCTTCACTCTCGGTCCTCCGCTCGCCGGTCCCCGTATAGAACAGGGCAGCCACCCTTCTATCGTTTCCCCCGCGTGTATACGCGCTAAAAAGTTCTCCGGCTTTTCGGTAACTATCTTCACGCCGCACATCAACCTGAATAACGTTTGAAGAGGGGCCGACTCCCGTGTCGGTTGAAGGTTGGTTATCATCTTTTAAACGAGAATAATCAATATAATAAAAAACCCTGTTTGGGTAGTCGGCTTCAATCCCCGATAGAACGGCGGCAGTAAGCGGCGTCATCACAATAGATGAACTGCTCCTCTTTTCGAGAAAGGTTTCCACCTTTTTCCGCGCATCGGGTTCTGAAAATTGATCGAAAAAGACAAGCTGCAGGCGCTTTCCTTGGCTTTTCACTGCCTCATGCACTTTCCGCCTGCTCTCTTTGGTCCGGAAATAGATCAGTTCCGCGTATGGATCGCAGAAAAGAACAATATCGGGCGAGAAGAGACTGCACGAAAGGAAAAGAAACAGGAGGAGAGGCGTAACGACGAATATTTTTTTTCCATTCATGAACATCCATAACCTACCACTCGCTTAACAACCGGTCAACAGAGATAATTGCAAAAATCAACATTTTAACCGTTTTAAGCGGAAAATATCCGGCAAGAGTGGGGGTCACCGACTGGATCGATTTTCAGCACACAACCCACCCTGCCCGCGGTCTTCTTGTCGACGCACCCTATATCGACCATCTTCCCCTTGAAGAAAAATCGATTGCCGCGACATTGAAGGAAAACGGTTACGCGACCTGGCATGTCGGAAAGTGGCATTTAGGCGGTGAACAGTTCTACCCCGAGAAGCACGGTTTTGACATCAACATTGGAGGATGTGAGTGTGGCGCTCCCGTCCATGGATTTTTTAGTCCGTGGAAAATTCCCACAATTGAAGAGAACTATAAAGGGGAGTATCTTCAGGACAGACTTACCGATGAAGCGATATCCTTAATAGAAAAAAATGAAAATCAGCCTTTTTTTCTCAATCTGTGGTACTATAGCGTTCATATTCCCATCGAAGCGAAAGAAGAACATATCGAGATTTATAAGAGAAAAGCACGTGAAATGGGAATCGATACAATCGATCCCTTCGAAGAGGGTGGTTTTTTTTCGACCGAACATAAGAGGGACAAGAGGATTCAAAGGCGGAAAATTCAATCCGATCCGGTATATGCCGCCATGGTATTCAGCTTAGATCAAAATATCGGCCGACTCTTGAACGCGGTCCGGGAAAAAGGGATCGAAAAAGATACCGTTATCTTCTTCACATCGGATAACGGAGGTCTCTCCACAGCCGAAGGCTCGCCTACCAGCAACGCTCCCCTCTCAGAGGGCAAGGGCTGGATGTATGAAGGGGGCACCAGAGAACCGTTGATAGTTAAATGGCCCGGGAAGGTCCTCGGCGGCTCTCGATGCTTCCTCCCGGTTACCAGTCCTGATTTTTATCCCACCATTTTAGAAATAGCGGCTCTTCCACCTCAGCCGAATCAGCATAGAGACGGGGAAAGTTTAACTCCGATTTTGACCGGTAAAACCGACTCTTTAAACAGAGAAGCAATTTTTTGGCACTATCCCCACTACGGAAATCAAGGCGGAAGACCGGGTGCGTCCCTGAGACGGGGAAAGTATAAACTGATCTATTTCTTTGAAGATGAACATTTCGAACTCTACGATCTTGACGAAGATGTAGGCGAAGAACACAATCTCTTGGCTGCTCCAAACAAAACCGTTCATCACCACGCGGAAGAGATGAAGAAAATGCTTTTTGAATGGTTCGATCAGGTTGACGCCAAATTTCCCGCGCCCGGGTGAGCGATGGACTTGACATCGAGGGTTGCTACCCATACAATCCAACCGAAACACACCAATAGATACCAAAGGAGTAATAAATGGTCTCATATAAACAAATCGGATTAGTGAATACCGTAGACATGTTTAAAAAAGCGATTAACGGCGGCTATGCTATTCCCGCGTACAACTTTAATAATATGGAACAGCTGCAGGCCATCATTATGGCTTGTGTTGAAACGAACTCTCCCGTTATTCTTCAAGTCTCCTCCGGAGCCAGGAAATACGCGAACCAAACCCTTTTACGATATATGGCGGAAGGCGCGGTAGAATACGCGAAAGAATTGGGGAAACTAATCCCTATTGCGCTCCACTTAGATCACGGAAACAGTTTTGAATTATGTAAAAGCTGTATTGAAACCGGGTTCTCTTCGATAATGATCGACGGGTCCAGTCTCTCATACGATGAAAACGTCGCCTTGACAAAACAGGTTGTCGACTTTGCGCATTCTCAAGATGAGTATGTTACCGTTGAAGGCGAATTGGGGGTATTAGCCGGGATCGAAGATGATGTGGTGGCCGAAGTATCCAGTTACACCAGACCGGAAGAGGTGGAAGACTTCGTCGGAAAAACTGGAGTAGACAGCTTAGCAATCTCCATCGGCACCTCCCACGGGGCAAATAAGTTCAAACCGGAACAGTGCACTCGAAATGAAGACGGCATTCTTATTCCGCCTCCCCTCAAGTTCGAAATCTTGGAAGAGGTTGAGAAAAGACTTCCGGGCTTTCCAATTGTTCTTCACGGCTCCTCCTCCGTACCCGCGGATTTAGTCAAGATTATCAACGCCAACGGCGGCGGCTTAAAGGATTCGGTCGGCATTCCCGAAGAACAGCTTCGAAGGGCGGCAAAATCCGCCGTATGCAAAATTAACATCGACAGCGACGGCAGACTAGCGATGACTGCAGCCATACGAAAGTTTTTGGCGGAAAACCCGGCTGTTTTTGATCCGAGAAAATATTTGGGTCCCGCGCGTGAATCACTAAAAGAACTCTATAAACATAAAATTGAAAACGTTCTTGCATCGGCAGGAAAAGCATAAAGGACCTTTCAACCGAAACATCATAACAACCGTCTGGAAAAAGTGAAAAAGAAGACTGTTTTCGCTTCACCCCTTTTTCAGACGGTTTTTTTTCAGTGTTCCTCCGTGCCGTTTACAAGAGGCATTAGAAACTCCCGGGATACAGCTAAAATCGATATTTTTGCAATTATCTCACTTGCTAACATCTAAACGACGACCTTTTTGTGCAAAAAGGAAAAACAGGCTACAGCACCAATGAGAAGTACTCCCGTAATAAGGATACCCCATGCAGTGTGATTTGCGTAAAAGGTCAAGGAAACAGAGGCTGCAAGGGACGGCAACGCTATAGCGGCAACAACGAAGGGAATTTTCCAATAGCGGTCAAAAAACAGCATCTTTGTCATGAGAAGAGACGTTCCGATAATAAGAGCTATGCGGGTTGTCGGGAGAAGGAAGAGAACATAAACATCATACCACCCGTAGTGGAGAACGATATCGATAAGTCCGGTCAGAGTGAAAAAACCGGTGAAAAAAGCCGAAACGTGAAGCAACAAGTTTTCCCGGTCCATTCCTTGCACGATTTTCTTTCTTCTTTTAAATGAAAATCCAAAAAAAAGGAAAAAGAGACCGACAGCACCCATTTGATAAAAAAAGAAATCTTTTAACCAAAAAAAGAGATAGAGTGCGGATAGATTATAAAACGGGGGCTCAGATTCAGGAAACAGAAACAGAACAACCATAAACGGAATAAAGACCATGAGGCCTTTTAATAAGGTCGTCCAATATTTTTTTGTTTTACATCGATCGGAATAGAAGAGAAGTCCTAAAAGGAACATTCCCAACGGTACTGCTAATAGGGTAAAAAGTGTCATGGCCGCTAAAAAATACCATGTCGGCATTGATTGTGCAATCACTTTCCCGCGTTAAAAAGCGGACTCCGGTGAAATATCGATCTAAACAGCGCCGAAAAAATTGGCGAGCCTCT
>CAZJBZ010000148.1:0-10323 GCA_964543975.1 uncultured Spirochaetales bacterium | reverse complement strand
TTACCGATGTCAAATCGGAAGGCAACAGAGATTTAGTCGATGACGGTCCCTTTTTTTATCTCGATGTAAAAGACGCGAAACGGCTCGCTGAATTGGTGGTTCGATATAAAATCGATACTATTTTTCATCTAGCCGCCCTTCTGTCAGCGGTGGCGGAGGGACAACCCCGGAATGCCTGGGGCATCAATATCGACGGGCTGATGTCCGTATTGGAGGTTGCCAGAGAAAACGGCTGCTCTGTTTTTACTCCCAGCTCCATCGCCGCCTTCGGACCCACGGCTCTGAAAGATTATACCCCTCAGGATACGATACAGCGTCCGACATCGATGTACGGTGTCTCCAAAGTCGCCGGTGAACTGCTCTGCGACTACTACCACCACCGGTTCGGAGTGGATACCAGGGGTGTCCGTTACCCCGGGATCATTTCCAACCGAACGATGCCCGGCGGCGGGACTACCGATTACGCGGTGGATATCTATTACGCGGCAGTCAAGCGGAAGGCGTACCGCTGCTTTCTTAAAGGGGACACCTATCTGGATATGATGTATATGCCTGACGCGATCAAGGCGGCAATCGATATCATGGAAGCCGATCCTTCGAAGCTGCGGCACCGAAATGCTTTCAATATCACGTCGATGAGTTTCTGTCCGGAAGATATCGCCGCCTACATTAGGAAACATATACCTGAGTTTGAAATCAGCTATGATATCGATCCCGTACGGCAGGCATTGGCCAATTCCTGGCCTAATTCTCTGGAGGATTATGCCGCCAGAGTGGAGTGGGGGTGGAAACCGGAATTCGACCTGGCAGCCATGACCGAAGACATGTTGAAAGTGTTGAAAGAACGGCACACTCGCGGCGAATTGTAATAAAAGGGTTTGCGCCGTCAACACAATAGGATGAGGAGGGAACAATGAGTCGAAAGATGAAACAAGATTTTAGGAAAACTTTTGAGGAGCTAAAGAAAGAAGGATTGTATAAGGCCGAACGTGTTCTGACCTCCCCGCAAGGCGATCGAATAACGGTTGCAGGTGAACGGAAAGTCCTCAATTTCTGTGCCAATAATTACCTCGGCCTTTCAAATAATAGTGCGATCATCGAGGCGGGAAAAGAGGCGATGGACCGATGGGGCTACGGGCTCTCATCGGTGCGTTTTATCTGCGGAACGCAGCAGATCCACCGGGAATTGGAGCGGAAAATGTCCCGGTTTCTCGGTACGGAAGATACCATTCTCTATGCCGCCTGTTTCGATGCAAACGGAGGTGTTTTTGAACCGCTGTTAGGTACCCAAGACGCAGTCATTTCAGATGCGTTGAACCATGCCTCCATTATCGACGGGGTAAGGCTCTGCAAGGCCGGACGGTTCCGTTATAACCACTCCGATATGAGCGACCTCGAGAGTAAGCTGCGCGAAGCACAATCCGCCCGGTATCGACTTATCTGCACCGACGGTGTTTTTTCGATGGACGGCGATATCGCGAAACTCGCCGATATCTGCTCGCTTGCCGGCACGTACGACGCGCTGGTGTTGGTCGATGATTCTCATGCAACCGGTTATATCGGAGAGAACGGGAGAGGGACCCATGAGTTTTGTGATGTCATCGATAAGGTCGATATTATCACCACTACTTTCGGAAAGGCGTTAGGCGGTGCATCGGGAGGGTGTACATCCGGGAGAAAAGAGATTATCGAGATGCTCAGGCAGCGGTCGAGGCCGTACCTTTTTTCCAACACCTTGGCACCGGTAATAGCCGGCGGTACCTTGAAAGCGTTGGACCTGCTTCAATCAAGCGGGGAACTTCGGAAGAAAGTGAAGGAAAACGCGCGATATTTCCGAACGAAGATGGAATCGGCCGGGTTCGATATCGTACCCGGTGAAACGGCCATTGTTCCGGTCATGCTCTATGAAGAGCCGCTTGCCCTCTCGATGGCGGATGAACTGCTCGATCGCGGGATTTATGTCATCGGTTTCGCTTATCCGGTGGTGCCGAAAGGGAAGGCGAGGATCAGAGTGCAGTTGTCGGCGGCCCACACCAAAGTGGAGATCGATGAGGCCATCGAGGCGTTTCTGTCGGCGGGCCGAAAATTGAAGGTCATAGAGTAGCAAAAAATAAATGGTTGTGATACAACAGTGAAAAGGTCCTCCGGTAAGGGGGCTCGGAAAAAAGAAGGATACTGTATGAAAAAAGTTCGGTTTATACATGTCGGCGTAGGCGGTTTCGGCCGGAACTGGGTTAATCGTTTAAAAGAAGAGAACAACGCCGAGGTTGTCGCCCTAGTCGATGTCAATGAGGGTGCACTCAACGCGGCCCTCGAGGAGGGTGGGTATAATCGTGATATCTGCTACCCAACACTCGCGGACGCCTTGAAAAACGTCGAAGCGGACGCGTTGGTCTGCGTTACACCTCCTGTCTACCACAGGGAGGTGGTGGTGGAAGCGATGGAAAACGGGTTGGATGTGATAAGTGAAAAACCGATGGCCGACTCGATCGAAGACTGCATCACTATCATGAAAACCGCCCATTCGACCGGACGAAAATGTGTCATCAGCCAGAACTATCGTTACAAGCCCGGACCGTGGACCATGGCCCGTTTAGTTGAAAAAGGGAAAATCGGTCCAATCGGTCAGATGCAAATTGATTTTTATTTGGGCAGGTACTTTGAAGGATTCAGACAGACCATGCCCTATCCATTAATCATCGATATGGCCATCCACCATTTCGATCTTATCCGATACATCTCCGGACTTAATCCTGTCTCAGTCCGGGGTGTTTCATGGAACCCGCCATGGTCGTCGTTTGAAGGCGACAGTTCCGCATCCCTCGTATTCGAGATGGAGAACGGGGCGAGAGTGGTGTATAACGGTAGCTGGAGCGCGAAGGGGCAGTTCAGCGATTGGGAGGCGAATTGGCACATTGAAGGTGAAAAAGGGGCGGTCCTCTACGAGAAGGGCGGCCTCGCATTGGTCTCCGCGCCAAATCGCTACGACGTTGACAATGTCAAAACGGTCGATCTTAAAAACCCGCCGAAACTGGACCAGGCGTATGTTCTAGACAACTTTATCACATCGATGAGGAAGGAGAAACGCCCTCAAACGGATGTTTTTGACAATATTTACAGTGTTTCTATGGTTTTTGCCGCGGTGGAAGCGGTAAGGACCGGAAACACAATACCTATTTTAACCAAAGAAGCGGAAACTTTATTAAATCAACTTTAAGGAGAATATGTTATGTCGACTATCAATGTAACCATCTACAACGAGTATGTGCATGAGCAGGAAGAAGAACGGATACGAAAAGTATATCCCGACGGCATACACGGTGCGATTGCGTCGTTTTTGAAGAAAGAGGCCGGTTTCGAGATTCAAACCGCCACTCTCGATATGCCGGAGCACGGTCTCACCGAAGACGTTTTAAAGAAAACCGATGTTCTCATTTGGTGGGGACACAAGGCGCACGATAAGGTCAAGGATGAGATTGTCGACCGCGTGCAAAAACGGGTCCTCGAAGGAATGGGGCTGATCGTCCTCCATTCGGGCCACTTCTCGAAGATTTTCAAGAGAATGATGGGCACCGGCTGCGGTTTAGGCTGGCGGGAGGCGGATGAAAGTGAACGACTATGGGTTATAGATCCCACCCATCCCATTACCGAAGGCTTGGGGGCTTACATAGATATCGACCATGAAGAGATGTACAGCGAGTTTTTCGATATCCCCGAACCGGACCAGTTGGTTTTCATCGGCTGGTTTAAGGGCGGCAATGTTTTTAGAAGCGGCGCCACCTGGAGAAGAGGCAAGGGGAAGGTGTTCTACTTTCAACCCGGTCACGAATCGTATCCCATCTATTACAAGGAAGAGATACAGAAGGTCATTACGAACGGCGTCCGCTGGGCGGCATTTGCCGGTAATAAAGCGGCCGATCATCTCAACACCTGCGTCCAGATGAAGGAACCGCTGGAAAAGCTCTAAAGATATATAGGTAGTACTACTATGAAACCTGACACAAACGACGCTCTGGTTATCGTTGATGTACAGAACGATTTTTGTCCGGGCGGCGCTCTCGCCGTGGAAGATGGGGATGCCGTCGTCCCGGTCATCAATCGCATCAGCAGCCGTTTTCCGGTTGTAGTCGCAACAAAGGATTGGCACCCTGAGGGTCATGTTTCATTCGCCTCATCACATCCCGATCATCACCAGGGAGAGATCATAGAAGTGGACGGACTCGAGCAGGTCCTCTGGCCCGATCATTGCGTTCCGGGTACGGAAGGGGCCGCCTTTCACTCCGGCCTGGATGTTTCTTCCCTGCACTGCATCATCCACAAAGGATTGCGAAAGGAACTCGATTCCTATTCCGCTTTTTTCGAAAACGATAAAACCAGTCCGACAGGGCTGGAGGGATATCTGAAAGGACTGGATGTTACGCACATCTATGTTGCGGGATTGGCCACCGACTATTGTGTGTTTTATACTGTTATGGACGGATTACGGGTCGATTTCAAGGTAAGCCTTATCGAGGACGCTGTCCGGGGTGTCGATTACCCGCCGGGCAGTCTGGAAAACGCATATCAGGAGATGAAAAAAAACGGGGTGCGCTTTATCAGTTCCGATGAATTGGCTTAAAGAAGGCCGGCGCGACCATGACCGTCTGAACGAGGTACTGTTATGATTACACGATCTCTGCTTCACACCGATTTTTACGAATTGACCATGATGCAGGGATACTTCCTGAAAAAGAACAATCCTCATGTCGTCTTCGACATGTTTTTCAGACGCCAGCCGTTCGACGGAGGCTATTCTATCTTTGCAGGATTGGAGGACCTCATCGATTTTATCGAACAGGGGACCTTCAGCGATGACGATATTAAGTACCTGAAAAGTCTCGATTTTTTTGAGGAATCGTTCCTCGACGAATTAAAGAACTTCCATTTTTCAGGCGACGTCTACGCGATGGAGGAAGGGAGCGTCGTTTTTCCGGGTGAACCGCTTATTCGTGTCCACGGCACCTTGATGGAAGCCCAACTTTTAGAGAGCCTCCTCCTCAATATTATCAATTTCCAAACATTGATCGCCACCAAAACATCACGTATTGTGCATGCGGCAAAGGGCGGGAAAGTACTGGAGTTCGGGCTGCGGCGGGCCCACGGCCCGGACGGGGCCCTTTCGGCAGCCAGGGCAGCCTATATCGGCGGGGCTTCGGCCACTTCCAACACCCTTGCGGGCAAGCTGCTCGCAATTCCCGTCAAGGGGACGATGGCGCATTCGTGGGTCATGGCGTTCGCCTCGGAGGAGGAATCCTTCGACTATTACGCGGAACTCTACCCGGATGCCACAGTCCTCCTGATCGATACCTACGATACGCTGGGAAGCGGCATCGATAATGCGATCAAAATCGGTAAAAAACTGAAGGAGAAGGGGAAATCGTTCGGCGTACGGCTTGACAGCGGCGATCTCTATTATCTAAGCGTTAGGGTCCGGAAAAAGCTTGATGAGGCGGGTCTGCGGGACGCGGTAATCGTCGCTTCCAACGAACTGGATGAGGAAATCATAAACCAGCTGGTCACAAGCAACGCACCCATCGATCTCTGGGGTGTGGGCACGAACCTGGTAACCGGCAGAGACGATCCCGCCCTCACCGGAGTGTACAAACTGTGCGCGCGCGAGGAAGACGGGACCTACGTTCCGACGATCAAAGTTTCGGATAATCCCGAGAAGATGACCAATCCCGGCGCCAAGCAGGTGTACCGCTATTACGACAAGGAAGGGTTCCCCATGGCCGATCTTCTCTGTCTCGTCGACGAGGATGTCGACCCTGAAACACCGAAATATTTCTTCCATCCGATGTATCCGTACAAACATTTTCGCTCCCGCGGCCACTGCCGCGCTGTGCCCCTTCTTGCAAAAAAGATCGAGCATGGCAAACGTATCGTGTCTCGAAAAACACTCAAAGACATTCAACAGTATAGCATGGACGATCTCGCCTCGTTCGACGACACCTACAAACGGTTCCTCAACCCCCACATCTACAAAGTCTCCCTCTCCGAACGGTTGAAAGAGCTCAAACTTAAGATGGCCGATGATTACAATAAAAACGGCTACTTCGACCGCCCTGTGGGATGAGCCGTCCAGCTGTTTGCATTCCCACTCGCCCTGCCGGTCTTCCGCCGCCCCCACGACGAACCGTGATTGGTGGCCGGCGATGGGGAGTCCCCATCCCGCTCCGACGCCGACCATCGGCACCGATGTTACCATGATCGTCCCGGCCCGTTTCTTCATCTGCCGGGGGGATCTATCAAGCAGAATAAAGACCAACCTTCGGATAAAAGCCGGTATTGCCAGATACAAATGAATCAGCCTAAAAACTTCGGCATCTTGTACATTTCCTTGTTTTTCTTTCTCTATCTCCTGCGATATTTCTGCGGCAGTTTTTCGATTGGCGGCACGTAGTACAGCGGCTACTACTTCATTCTCGTCCCCCACCTTCCGCTCTATAGTAGCGCTGACATCAACATCATCGAAATGTAATCCCCGGTACGCCGTTTTCTCTCACGCATCAAGGAGCGGGCTTTGGTAATATCCACTTCTATGAAGCTGTGAATCATGGTTTTCTTTTCCATGCGGAGGGCCTTTGGTTGTGGATACCGTTTTCCCGACCGCAAAGATAGCCGCAGACTATACTCAATTTTCACCGGAAGGCGACGGTAGAAAAGATACCATCCGCGTAGTTCAGGACACGAGCAATGAAAAACTGTGGGAAGGCACAATCCTGAAAGACAAAAATGTAGAGATGAAAAATTTCACCTGGCAGGGTAAAGCTGCCCATTTCGAATGGGACGGAAAAGACTCATCAAAAAGAGTTGTCCCTGACGGAAACTATCGCTACCGTGTTTCGGCACAAGACGCGGCAGGGAACGGGCTTACTCAAGAAATCGCCAATATCATCGATCACTTCCAACACCTCGTTCAACGACTGGGCTGAACTATTCGGTGACGAAGTGCCGGCCACTGCACTCTTGGATCGGTTATTACATCAAGCACACACGTTCTCCCTAAGAGGAGGATCGTATAGAATTCAAAAGAGGAAGGAGGAATAATTTTTCCCATCCACTACCAGTTGGGTGAATCCTGGGGCGCCTCCCGCAGGAGCGCTCAATACTATCGTATTACGGGGCGGTCGCACACTGGCTGCAAGACATTTAAATAAGATACAATTGGGTGCATCTATATCATCAGGGGTGTGCGAAAGATAGTACCCCATACTGAAGGATACAAGCTAATGACCCGACGCCTACAGCTTTTTAACGAAATGAACTACAAATGGTATATACTCGGCCTATCTGCAGCTACCTTTATTTTCGGAATTGCGATGCCGATGATGTCCATGCCTGTCCTTTTCAAGCAGATCTCCGAAGATTTGGATTTAACATTGGTCCAGGTTGGTTCGATTTGGGGGATGACGGGACTGGCGGGTATTTTCGTTACACTAATCGGCGGTCTGCTGAGTGATCGCCTCGGGGTCAAGCGGGTTCTCACGTTTGCCTGTTTATTAGCGGGAATAACAGGGGCTTCCCGCGGTTTTTCCAACAGCTTTGCTTCTCTCATGCTTACGACTTTTCTATTCGGATTAACCGGCACCATTCTGCCGGTCAATGTGCATAAAAATTGCGGTATCTGGTTCTCCAGCAAGCAGCTGGGATTGGCGAACGGGGTGGTTTCCATGGGGATGGCGCTGGGATTCACCTTAGGGGCAATGATAAGCGCTACGGTACTCTCACCGCTTCTAGGCGGTTGGGAGCGCGTTATGTTTCTTTACGGCGGCATCTCAATTATTATCGGTATTCTGTGGTCGGTGAGCAAGGTGCATTCCAGCGAGCTGGAGCGAATGGCACGACCGGAAACCCGTGTCCCGTTTATTCAGTCACTCGGTACTGTTGTCCGTATAAAAGAATTGTGGCTGTTAGGTATTGTTCTCCTGCTTCAACTGGGATGTGTTCAAGGTTTACTCGGATACTTACCTTTATATCTACGTAGTATCGGATGGAACGAAACGGCGGCCGACGGATCGCTTGCGGCATTCAACGGAATAAGCATGGCCGCTACCGTACCGATAGCACTGTTATCCGACAGACTTGAAGACCGACGGCGGGTCCTCTTCGCGGCCACTCTGATGACCGCTCTCGGTGTCGGTCTTCTTTATGTTGTAGATGGTGCTCTTGTATGGGTGGCGGTTGCCATCGCCGGTGTGGTCAGGGACGGTTTTATGGCCGTTTTTATGGCACGGATTATAGAGACCGAGGGAGTGGGAAGCAAGTATTCGGGGACCGCCCTGGGCTTAGTACTCACCTTATCGCGGGTAGGAGCTCTGGTTGCTCCCCCGACCGGAAACAGCCTGGGGACCATCCGGCCGGACCTGCCCTTTCTCTTCTGGGCGGGTCTGGCTGCAGCTGCCCTCTTCCTGTTTATCTTTATCCCGAAGGGGGTGAAACGTTGGTAGGGGATCGGGGCGTGACCCTCTCCGGCGGGCAGAAGCAGCGGGTCGCCATCGCCAGAGCACTGATCGCAGAGTGCCCCATCCTTTTTTTTATTGCCCGATACTTCCGAGGTCACTATTGACTCTTCATGAAAACGGCAATATATTTACAGTATGTCGACAAAAAACCGACTTGCTGTAAATAAAAATCAGCGGTTTGCTCTGCCCGACCAGTTGATTTTTGACTATCCCACTTTAATGGAATCACTGAAAACGTATAAGCGTCCACGGGACAAGGTGACGGATTTACTGCGGGATAATGCCGTTATCAGAGTAAAAAAAGGTTTGTACGTCAAAAATCGACTTGAATGGGACGGTTCACCGGTACGGGATATGGCTGCAAACCTTATCTACGGGCCGTCCTATATTTCGTTACAGTATGCACTTGCTTTCTACGGCATGATTCCCGAAGCGGTGGTGCAGGTTACATCGGTTACTTTTAAAAAGACAAAACAGTATCACACTCCGATAGGAGATTTCATCTACAGGTCCATATCGAGGGAGCATTACCTGCCGGGGGTCGTTGTAAGCAGACCGAGCGAAGATGTTTCCTATCTTATTGCATCGCCGGAAAAGGCCGTGATGGATATGCTCTACTTTGTACCGGCCATACGAAGTCAACATGATATCTTTGTCTATTTGTGGGAGGATCTTCGAATGGATGAACAAGCAGTCCGAAACCTCGATATATCCCTTATTCAAAGAATAAGCACGGCCGCGAATTCCCGTAAATTGCATATGTGTACCAAAGTTCTCGAAGAAGTAGTGAGATGAAGCAGGTTATTAGAGATTTTATCGACAGAAGGAACCCTCAGGACATTCGCGAATACGATCGGGCGCTTCGGGAAATGATTCAGTACATCGCCCTATTCGGGCTGTGGAGAGCGGGTTTTTACGAATACGCCGCTTTCTACGGGGGAACTGCTCTTCGAATATTGCATGGACTTCCCCGATTTTCGGAGGATATCGATTTCTCCCTGCTCGCTGAAAATCGGATTTTTTCTCTTGAACCGTACCTCTCCGGATTAAAAACCGAACTTGCAGGTTTTGGTTTCGAGGTCGATGTTGCAGGCAAAGAAAGCGGCTCGGGTTCGATAGAATCGGCATTTATCAAAGCAAATACACGTACCCATGTTTTACAGGTTGCTGCCGGTCCGGAAATCGCCGATGCTGTGCCGTCGAACCGGCTTATGAAGGTAAAACTGGAGGTGGATACATCTCCTCCGGGGGGCTTCGATACCGAATCTCTTCCGGTACTCGATCCCGTGCCCTTCTATGTTCGGGTTTTCTCGCTGCCGGACCTTTTTGCCGGTAAATTGCATTGCGTCCTCTTTCGGAAATGGCGGGGCAGGGTCAAGGGAAGGGATTGGTACGACCTGATTTGGTTCCTGCGTCGGGAAGTCCCCTTGCATCTGTCACATCTTGAAAAGAGGATGCGGCAGTCCGGCGACTGGGCCGGTGAATCGCCATTGAAGAAAGATGATTTTCTCCATCTGTACCGGGAACGAATCGAAAGAGTCGACTTTTCACAGGCGATTAATGATGTCCTGCCGTTCATCCGGGATCCTCGGGAGCTGGACATATGGAGCAGGGATTTCTTTCTGTCGCTTACGGGTAGATTTAGATTTCGTTGAAATACAGGTGGAAGTAATAAGTAGTACCGCGAATCGCGGGGATAGACCGGTTCTAAACTGTTACAGTGTAGTCACGTACGCTATCATTATCCCCACGATTCGCGGCACTATCAACAATTTACCGCAAAGGTCGTCCGATCAGGCGGTGACGATGGCTGTATTGC
>CAZJBZ010000147.1:0-10376 GCA_964543975.1 uncultured Spirochaetales bacterium | reverse complement strand
GACAGACTGTTTTCCGTATTCGGATCGACGCCGACCCACACAGGCGGGTATCGCTCGCGAAGGTCAAGCAAGGCATCTTCAATGCGTTGCCAATTGCCGAAGACCGCTTCGGCGTCATCCGTCTTGCGGTGGTACTTGTGGTTGTCCAAGTAATACGGCAGGCATTCGACCACTTCTAAGCGTGGGGGTGACGCCTGATACCTGGCTATCAGGACTTGAAACGCGCTGCGTCCGCGTCCGCCTAAGTCGATTGCCCATACGAATTGATCGCGGGGGTTGTATTCGGGTTTCACCGGCAACAGGCAGCGCTTGATATCTTCCCACTCAAACCACGTATCCGCAGGGGTGACCCACTCTCCCAGCATCTCCCGCCGAAACATCCATTCGGAATACTCGCGCCGACAGTCCTCTACGAATTCGTCGGTAAGGTGGTCGGTCTCGTCATAGCGGCATTCAATCACGCGGTAGCGGTCATTCTCTTTTTCCGCTGCCTTCCACAATTCATATAGGCGGTGCATTTCGCCGCCCGGATCGCCAGGACTCGACAGGATGACTTCACCGCCACCGCTACGAATGATCGGCGTTAGGGTCTGTTTGATAACGTCGGGCGCCTCTAAGACGTTGAATTCTTCATAGACAATCAATCCCTTGCCTGACGTTGACCGTCCGCGTCCATACTTGCCGTGGTGACCGATCTTGACCAATTCGACGTATGACCCCCAATCGTTGCCGCCCACGTCGAAGCGGTCACTACTGACTTGTGCCTTCGTGAGTCGTCGAAGGATGGCAGACTTGCGGTAAAACTTTACCACGTTGTCAAGGATCGTCCGCGTTTGATCTTCAGCGGGAGAGAAAAGAAACGTCTTGAAATCAGGATGCGCAAACAGGCAATAGGCAATCATTGCGCTGACGATGAAGGATTTTCCAAACTGCCTGCCCCAAGGCAGCATAACGTGCATGTTTTCCCAAAGCGGCAGGCGGATGAAGTCTGCTTGTTTGGCGTGGGGAGTGAAACCTAATGCGAGTCGGCAGAATGCGTCAGGGTCAGTACGCAGATACTTTCCGAGCGCTACGATATCATCGTCAAACGCTTCTATGGTTTGCTCTGCGGTTGCTTCTCTCCTCACCTTCCCCATCTACCGACCATTCCCCCTGAAGGATTGCATACGTTGCTTGTCCTGCGCGTCCATGGCGGCAAACAGCGCCGATATATCGTTGTTGTCTATTGCTATCTCGATTGAATTGGCGAGCGCCAGTTTTAGATAGCGCTCTTTCATCGCGAGTATCTGCCAGTAATACCTATCAAACTCTTTCGTCTGCCGCTCTGCGTCTTCGGTATCAATGCTGGCAGTCTTCCTGCCGTCCTCGACTCGGTAACTTGTCGCGTCTGACCCATTCCAGAAACGCCGCCTATCTACTAACCTATGCTCCATGATGTGAAGACGTATCAGAGTCTCTGCTACGATTTCCTTTTCAACGCCTGCCGATGGGTTTTCTTTTTTCCATTTCTTGCATAGGTCACGCCACAAGCGTTGCTCTTGACTGTCGAATAGCCAGCATTGTTTCGGAAATCCATTGACCGACGTTATCTCATAAGCGAATGACATTTACTGCCCCTTGAACCACTTGTGGTATGCGTCATACCTTGCTGATAATCCTGCCCACGTCCGCGCCTCTTGTGGGTCGTGGTTGCGGACATACTTTGCCACGTAGTCGAGTTGCGCCGCGAGCAATTCGCAGCAATCCCTATACCACGTATGTAACGTGGGTTTACTGCGCCCGTTTTCGCATTCGTCCAGCGCGGTAATATAACTCGCTAAGAACGCGTCCCTTAGTTTGTTGTCTTGCATCTTGTAACCCCCTCCGCTTGCGCCGTAGATGGCGCGTCTGTTGTCTAATCTTGTCACTCGTCATCGTCTGTCACGTCGAAGCAATAGCGCCCGACATACCCCACGTCTTGACTGCTTACGAAATCAAGCGCCCTTGCGAGCGCGTCGAATGCTTCGTGACTCAATTCAATAACGAAGTCGTCAGAGTCCGGATTGATTGATATGGTTACCGCGTCGTCCAGACGCTCTATTTCCATTTCGCAACCGATCATTAGATATTCCCCCGATACAAGGTATTCCATACGGTCCCTGGCGATGCGCTGCGGGTCCATGACATAAACTCAGAAAAGCGGAGTAGACGGCGCCTGCCGAAGTAGTGATATCGTGGGTATTTTCGTCTGAAGATGAATTCAACCTGTCCTAACGATCCGGGTCTAATCTCACGCTTGCCACTCCGGACAGTCTTTGCATTCGCATGCCACGCAAGATAAGCGATGCAAGTACTTGACGGGCGCCGAAATCTACTACCGCTACGTCTTGGCATTATCTACTCCGACGTTTACGGGCCTTCGCGCGTCCCTTTGCGTCTCCACTTTCAACGGCGAATAGCGCCATCTTCCGCGCGTAGGCGGATGGGATACCGTTTGCCATTCTGCAATCCCTAACGATGCCGTGAGACGCATAGACTCCGCGCTCGCGGATCGCGTCCGCCATGTCAGGATCGCTCAAGACGCAATCGAAGGTCTCCGCGTCGATGATGTCCCGCATTGCCTGCAAGACTTTCGTATGGTGGGCAACGGTTGCCGGTGACGATTTCTGCGCTACTGTTTTTGCTTTTTGCATTGATTGGTCCTCCTCAGTAGGTGACTGTGATTAGGGTTTCTTCGTTTCTTGCCGCTTGTCCTGCTTTTTTCTTGAAGGAATTTCTCTCCCCCGCTCCGAATGTTTAGACAGACCACAACAAAGGGGGGAAGCAATGGTAGCGCTACCACATGGCAACAACGGCAACGGTGACCAATCAGTGATCGAGTCGGGCCGAAATGCCCTCGGGCAATTCGCGTCTAAACAGGCAATACAACAAGCGGCAATTCGATTGCAGCAACAATACCAACAGGCAATCGGAAAGAGCGGAGAGAAGATACAGGCGGTCAATGCGAAGCTCCAGGAGCAACGCAAAATACAACGCGACCTCTTCGCGTCCTATCGAAAGCATTTCGACAAGCAACAAAAGGCATTCGATAAGGGGCAGCGGCAGCGCCAGAAGCAACAGGACAAGCAAGTCAAGGCGCAGGTGAAGCAGATACAGTCCCTCGCCAAGATGCAAACCAAAGCGAGAAAATCAGAAATCGCAGAAATGCGGAAGCAATTCCGGACGCAGACACAGATTATGCGCCGTCAGGTTGCCGACTATCGGAAACTCGCAAGGGAAAAGATACGGGCCGCCCGCGCTGGCGCTTCGCGTAGTGGTGGGTTGCGTGGTGGTCTCGGTCTTGGGGTAGGTCTCGGCATCGGGGCAGGGGTGACAGGTCTTGCGTATGGCGCTTACGCGCGGACTAAGGCGCTTGTCAACGACCAACTAAAGGCAGCGCTCAGTCTCGGTCCTGATATCGTCGCTCGCATACGCGGTCAACTACCGCCAGGTCTGGCGGAGTCTCAGGCATTGCGGGCCGTCGGCGCGGTTGCCGCAACCGGACCACAAGCAAGGTTTGGCATGGATGACAAGATGCTTGGAGTCCTCTTAGACCTACGCGGACAATTGAAATCCTTCGGCAGTCTCGCGGATGAAATGTTGGCGGACGTGGTGAAATCCTTCGGGATGGAAACCGACCGTATGCGGGCCTTTTTCTCCACCGCCCAGCAACAAGGCATCCGCTCTGCCCTCTCTCAGTATGTTACCCCATCGCAGGCAGACGAGTTTACCACGTTGCGCAATGCGCTTCAGATACGCGAGCTTCAAGGACAAGGGCAATTAGACCCACTCCTACAAGCGGCAATGGAAGTGAAGGAAGCATTCGCAGAACTCGACGCTCAGATTGACAAATTGATAATGCAGTTAGCGCAGGAATTCGGTCCCGCTCTGGCCGATCTCGTCAAAAAGATTGCCGAGTTTGTCGGCAGGGTGGACTTGAGCAAGATTGATCTAAAGAAATGGGCAATGATTGCGGGGGGTGGTTATCTCGGTCTGAAGCTCGCCCCTGCCTTGTTGCGTGGTGGGGGTAAATTGTTACCCGCTGCCGGTCGTGGCGCTGGCGCCCTCCTCGCCAACCCAATCGGCGCAGGGGTTGCCATCGGCGTAGGGTCGTCTCTGGCCATTGACGAACTCGGATATAACCCCTTCGGCGCCGACAAACAGCGCCGCGCCGGTAACTACGGTTACGGCGCCGTTAGTTGGTATAAGCATTCAAAGGATATGCAGGCAGAGCAAGAGCAACGCGGCAAAGCGCTTGCCGCGCAGTATGCCCAACAGGCAGCGACGGCAAAGACTGAATTAGCAAGAGTCAAGGCGCTACGGGACCAACTAACGTCAGAGATAGGCGCCATACCTAACGCTTGGGGTGGTGGTTACAGCGATGACAACCGCGTCAAACTGGAACGACTCCAAGCGCAACGCGAGTCCTACAACCGTCGATACTTGGAATTGAAAAAGCAACATGACGAAATCGCGCAGGCAGCGGAAGCGGCAGAGCGGAAGGAAAATAGCCTCTGGAATAAGATCAAGCGCGGCGCCGCTGCCGCAAGTGAAAAGGTCAAGCAGTATGCCCAACAAGTCAAGGCAGCAAAGGAAGCGGAAGCATTCAGGCAGGCGCAGGACCGCGCCCGTGAAGCAGAGCAGATACGAGCAAGGGCAGGACTTGCAGGGACGGAAACCGATATCGCCCGCGCTCGTTATGAGTATGCCCGTATGTCCGTCTTCGGGACCATTGGCGCGATACCCGAACTCAATGATCTAAACGATACGCTCGAAAAGGAAATCGGCAAACTCCGGAAGGTCCAAGAGTCTATAGACCAATCCACAACCGAAGGTCTGACGGAATGGAATAGGATTGAAGGTCAGATACTCCGACTCAGGACCGAGCAAAAAAGAAACTTTATTGACCTCGACCGCGCCCTTATCGAAGGGGTGGTAGGTCAAGCATTCGGCGCGTCTGGATCATTCCAAAAGATCATCGTCAACCATGAACGAAATCTTGGCAAGGCGCTATACAAGGGTCTTATCAATCCTGACGTATCTCCGCGAGTCGGGCGCGTCCCTGTCCCTGGCGATATGCTTAGAATGCCTGTGCGCATTCAAGACCTCTTGCCCTCTGAGCTACGATACTACAACGACCAATCGTCAGCGCTGAATATGCCGTCTTATTCACGGTCTGCTGAAGTACTTCAACGGGCCGAAACTCAGGAAGCGGAAGAAAAGAAAGCGAGACTCCGTAGCAAGGTTGACGGTCACAAAGCAAGCGCTGATACCATTGCCTCAGGCGCGGATAAGATCGCGCAGGACTTGTCCGCCTGGGGTCGTGAAGTTTCGGGCATGGTGGTCAATGAAGACTTCCCACGCTCAACATATCCAAAGCGTCCCAGGACGTTATAAGGTTGTCATTCATCCATTCGATTTCTTCAGCGGTGAGTAATTGACTTTCATCGTATGTCAGTCGGTCTATCCATTCATTTACCCTGCGCTCGATTTCTCTTGCGTTTCTTTCCTTTGCGCTTTCCATTCTTTCCCCTTGGTTTCTTTTCCACTTCCTGCCTGTCCTCTTCAATCACTTTGGCGCTATCCATTCTGTCCATTCCTTCCCAAGCTCTGATATCATTCCCTTGTCTGACGGGTGTTATCTCTGTCTCTCTTATCACTCTGTCTCTGTCCATTGCTTCCCGTGATTGTCTTTCCAAACTCCTCCAATCAATCTCACCATGACTCCTACGAAGTCCCAGACTCTTTATCATCTGTTTCATTCTTCGTTGTCCTCTCTTATGCTTCATTCTGAAATCCCCCTGATTGAAAAGAGATAAACCCCCAATGGATAACGCCAGAGAAACAACGATCAATAACGACAAGGGGCAAGCCCGAAAGGTGACACACAACCAAACCGCTACGCTCAATGCTTCGCATTGTTTGTTTGCTCGTCACTTCCAGCCAGCATAATCACAAACTGCCTTACCTTTGGTGGGAGTAGGGAGAAGTTACCCCTGCAAAATGCAAGACTTGTTAGCATCTTGCAGGGGAAGTATCTCACTTGCTCTTACCTTCGGAGCCGAGCTTTTCGTGAGTTAGACGCTTTCAGAATGATATCCATACCAGACGCGGACTATTCCGCTTTGCGGTCGCGTCATCTCAAGGGGTCATCCATCGACCCAACCCCAACCGCGCGGTCAGTACGTTTCACCACCTGCCGTAGATCGTTGATTTCTATTGCCCTGCCTCTGACGGGCCGAATTGCTGCCCATTTCCAACAGGTCTTTAGCGACGTGGTATTAGCGGTCTGCTACCTTCCCTTGCGGATATCGTCGCATATCCGACCACGCTACGGTATTGCATGGTTATTGACTTGTGGGGATTGACGGCATTCGTCTGATATGATCCTGTCAATCTGCGGGCCAAAAAAACGACCCAACCGAGTATGGGCAAACGGTTGGGTCTATTCTCGTTGATTGACAGGCAACGATTGAATTCTGCTTTTGATTACCTGTCTATCAACATCCTTGCCGTTTGCCCTCGGCATCCTACATTATACCTATTCGATTTCAGAACCCGTCCCACCTTGGACCAATTTCAGATTTTCTTCCGCGACGATGCCTGCATCCTGGAGCGCGTCGATAAACCATGCCTCTAAGTATCCGTCAGGCATATCGTCATCGTCGCGGAGCAATCCTACGGCACGCAATGTATCGTAGATATGCTCTGCCATGGCCAGACTGATCGGCTCGCCGACTATCACCGCAGGCCCGTAGTATTCGTCATTCGTCATCATTCAATCCTCTGCACAGATTTCATCCGTCGCAACCGCTGCGACTCGTCCGGGATTACAGCGCGGAGCGGAAGAAAAAACAACGTCCGACTTTGGATTATCAACAAGAAATCTTCGCCTGCACAGATTTCACCGAATGGGTAATTCTTTACCGCATTAGAAAGCGCCCACCTTAGACCCCAAGCGCTAATAGATAATTGATTAGGCGCAAAGTCTGACGGTCTACTTACGGGCCAGCATTTCACTTGCTGGCCAGCAAA
The DNA here is from genome assembly GCA_964543975.1 of uncultured Spirochaetales bacterium. Taxonomy (GTDB): domain Bacteria; phylum Spirochaetota; class Spirochaetia; order SPDA01; family CAZJBZ01; genus CAZJBZ01. The sequence continues at coordinate 3,323 of CAZJBZ010000147.1, read as the reverse complement.
AGAAAAACCGCATTGACGACTAAATGGCGATTGCATCGGCCCGCCGTTGTGGTAGCGTGGTGGTGGTGACAATGCGAGAAGGGCGCCGGAAGGATTGCCAAGACTATGTAAGTGAATAGTCCTCCCACCGGCGCCCTTTGCTGTTCGCTATTCGAGTCGTGACAGTATGTCCGCGTTTGGCGGATCGTCAGGATACAGCAACAGGTCAGGCAGTATGCCTTTGTCGCGAGCATCTTTGAGTTTCGCGAGCGCTTGTCCTGCTTCCGGTCCTGTCATCGTGGTAGTCTGCCATTGTCCGGCATCGTCTTTCCACGCGGCGACGACTCCGTAATCAGTACCGAAATACCGTATATCCATAATCCACCCTCAGAAATTGCAGACTACATATTCGTAGGTGAGACTCTGCGTCCCGCGATTGAAACTCGAATACCTGTAAGGCATCCGATAGACGTTGTAGCGCCCGCTTTCCTCGTAAAGCTCACAAGTAAGACCGCAGATATTGACGGTCAATACCCACCGATGCTTACAACGTCTTAGGCGCCGCTCTAACTCTCGATGCTCGTCGGCGGACAAGTCGTAATCGTAAATCGGCTGTCCATGTTGCGGATAGTAGTAAGGCGGATCGCAGAAGATAATCACGTCATCCCCTGGCGCGTCGAGTAGGACCGAATAGTCATAGGGGGTTATCTTCACCCCTCGCATAACATCGCGGAGCGCCTGCATTGTTTCCGGAGTCCACCCCCGAAGGTTACGCGGTAGGTCTCTCGTCTCCCGCGAAAAACTCGCAATGTCTCCGCGATGACGCGAGACCATGCGACCATAGGAAGTACCGCGCGCGATGGCATGGTCTACTTGGTCGTCCTCGAAATACCAACCTATGCAACTAAGGACGTGGGCGCGATACCGCGCATCCATGTCGGTGAGTTTGGCAATCTCTCTGCGGACTCGCTTTTCAAAGTCTTTCGACTTCACCGCGCGGAGCAAGGCGACGATATCCGGATTGGCATCATTCACCCATCGCGTGACGTTTGGCACTTCCCAAAGCATGGCGCCCGATCCGGCGAAGGGGTCGCGATACTCCCGGAAACTTGGCGGAAAGAATGAAACCAAGTCCCGCGCCTTTTGCAGCTTGCTACCGGAGTATGGAATAATCACGCGCTGACCCTCCGGTTTAGTTGACCGTCCCACTTGTCAACGGCAATGCGGACGCGCTCGATTTCGTTTCCGATCTTCACGAGCGACCCCTTGAGGGTCTGTATCTTGTTGGCGTCAATATCTGCCGGTCGCTTGGTGGTTTCGATTTCCTGAAGCGTGGTCAGTACGGCGGTTAGGTCTTGTCCCATGTCATCCGCAGGCATAGGGTCATTCGGGACAATCTTGAGACGACCACCGACAACCTTACCCTTGCCAGTCCTCGTCTTGCCCTTGCCCCTCTTCGGCTTCTCTGCCCAATCGGCGTCAGCGTCTTTGCGCATTTCCGACTTGTAGGACGGATAGACCCTTGCCAACATTTCGGAGTAACCCAACGTATGGGACTCTTTTTCGGTGACGAGCGTTGCCACCTTGCGCCGCTGCTTGGCGGTTGACTCGGACATGCCGACTTTCTGGCAAAACCGTTTCCATCCTCCGCGCTCTGTGATCTGCTTCCGCGCCGCAATCAATGCCTTGCCCTGCAACCAAGCAACGCGCCCGGTCTTCCGATCATAGAGACCGTCAAACGCGGAAAGGTCCAACAGGAAGGCGGCATAGACCTTGGGGGACTGTCCGGCGCGTGGTGGGCGCATAAGGTCTACATCTTCGGTGGTCTTGCGGTTTCGTTTGGTGGGGGATTTCGCGCTCATAACATCCTCGCTGTAGCAATTCGCTACAGTTAGGAAGTCACGAGCAAGGTAGGGTCACGCTTTTGACAATCGGCTATGCGTCACCTACGAAGATCAGACTTCGATTTTTCATTTACCTGCCGACGTGGAAGTAATCTACACCAGGATCGAAAATTTGTCAAGTCAAGGACGCCAGCGGAAGGGTAAAACGTTACCCTACGGCGCGTTTCAACTTCTCAATAGCCTCAACCGGACACGGGTGCCCCCAGAACTTTTCATAGTTTTCAAGACCGACTTCGCTAACCGCTGCCTTGAAGGCATCAGCAAAACCCATCAGCGCCGGGCGTAGCGGTCCACTGTACCGTAACGCTGCTTTCTTGTTGCGAGACTTGGACATCTTCGCCCAATCCTTGCGTTTCCCACGACGCATTGCCTTCTGCACACTACCCTTTGAAGCTCGATCCCCTTGCCAAGAGTATCGTGTCGCTACCACTTTGATCTGGTCATCAGACTTACTGAAAGCAAATACTGTCTCAGCAGGCTCCTCGTAACACACGACTTCAAACCTGCCGCCATCTATTGAAAGATCGGCAAAGCCTCGGACAAGTCCCCCCAGGGTATCTATGTCATCTGCGCACTGAACTGTGAGAGTCCTCTCGGTCGTTTCCACGGTAAGCGAAGCCCAGCCCACCGTGGCCTGATCTATTCCGATAGCGAAGCGGATCATCGAAACCTCTGCATCTTATGAGCCCGCTGGCTTAGGTGGATTATTCGCGATTGTTGCCCCGACGAAGGGTATTCTGCCAGACCAGAAATCATTTAGTTGGCGCCACCATCTCTTGCTTTCGGGAAGCAAGAAAGATGTAAACTCCTCGGGATCTACATCTTCATTGCTCCAAACATTCTGGATGCCTTCAAGCAGTCCAATCGTGGCTGCTTCACGCACATACTTGTCGCCTTCGATGTGGAGTTTTTCGATCATCTCCGCGACAACAGGGAATTCGTCACGAGCGCCTTGGCGATGAAGGGTCAACAGGTGACGAGCAAAGGCGCTCAAGCAGATGTAAACCAACTCCTTGTCCTCTGGATCGAGTTCGTTGTCCCATATCTCACGAAAGGATGGGCACGCTGAAATTAGGAGTGGCATGATTTGTTTCTGTTCGATCATTCGTATTCGTCCCTGTCGGTACCATCGCCAAAGATAATTGACATCATACTCTCGACCGCAACAGTCGCCAGATGCCGCCTGTGGGTACCTGGCGATATGCCAAACATTCCCCTTGGCGCTTTGGGGGTTGCCGAGTATGCTATCGTGGTCGGTTGGCAGGTAGACCGGCTGTAAAATAAACTGTAAAGAAATCAGTTTTTCCGATTTCTTGATCGATCATAAGTCCTGAATATATAAGGGTTTATGGATTGCGGGCGTAATTCAGTGGTAGAATGCCAGCTTCCCAAGCTGGACGTCGTCGGTTCGAATCCGATCGCCCGCTATAATTATAACGG
>CAZJBZ010000146.1:0-10490 GCA_964543975.1 uncultured Spirochaetales bacterium | reverse complement strand
GTTTGTAATTTTAAAATATGCTTCACTTTCAAAGTAGGTCTTTTGCCGTTTCTTCCTCCCGCCCGATACAACAACGGCGGAATAGTCGGTAAACTTCTCTATCTCCTGCTTCCACTGGCTCTTCAATGACGACGGAGAGATGATCAACACCTTTTTAAATCCGAATATCTGCTTTTTAAGGATTGCAACAGCGATTGCCTGGATCGTTTTTCCGAGGCCCATTTCATCGGCTATTATGGCCGCTTTCCTGAACACCGCGAATTGCACACCCTCATCTTGATAAGGATAGAGTTCGGTGTGAAGAAAGGAAAAATCTATCAGTTGCCGTTTTTTTAATTTCGCCACCTCTTTCTGATAGAGATATTCTTCCAACCGTTCCAGGAGATAATCGTCGAATTGGATGACCTCATCCTGATCAGAACGTTTGGAATAGAAGGTATAGAGCCTATTAAGACTTTCTCTGGTGTATAGTCCCTTCTCATTGAACATATCTCGAACGGCGGAAAGGAGCTCGGCGTCATCGATCCGTTCAAAATAACAGAGCGGTTTTTGCAATCGAGAATTCCATGTAAAGTGTATGAAAGGGAAAACCTCAGCCTTCGACTGTTCGAGAAAATCCTTATTTTTCGACAACCGATTATAGGCGAAAATAAGGTGTTTACAGGTATCGAGATGATTGGTCGCAAAATCGGGACAGGTGCAGTGGCCGGTCTTTTCCGCCGGATTGTAAATGGTCACCGTATACTCTTTTCCTTTCGGGGTTTTGACCGTGTGTCTTCCTTTATACGTTTCGCCCTGCTCGAGGACCAACGGCTCTTTCTTCGCTCGCTCTTCCCTGCTATCGAGCGCGACGTTTCTAATCTCTTCGGGGGTCAAATAATCATCGGGGAGCTGCTCTTCCGATTGCAGCTCGGTTTCTCTTTTTCGTCTTCTCTCAATATCGAGGCAAGCCGCCACAATATGTTTGCATCCGTAATGGGGAAAGGGACAGGTGCAGGAGGCTTCCGGCCTACCGTCTTTCAAGGTTACGGAAACATCGTAATCGCCGTAATTCCCGTCAAACGCGTAGGAATACTCACCGTCATCACCATCTTCATCGATCAGAGAGTAGTTACCGAGAAGGAAAATGTTCTCACCTCTGTTGAAGATTACGTCGGAATGGGCTATGTTGGATTTAATAAAGGAATGGGACAGTTCTTGCATAGTGTTCTCCACTTTCGCCCACCTTATTACCGGAAGCTGGATCTGTCAACTGAGGCTGCATGCAAAGAATTTTCGTCAATTCCCAGTCAGTATTTCCATCGACATCAGTTCAGACGGGATAGTATTAAAATGCGCATCTTTATGAATAAGCACCGTTTCTGAACAAACGGCGCAAGCGGCAATCAAGGCATCGACAAGAGGAAGTCGGGTTTCACAGATAGAACCTAACTCGTAAGCACGGATGGAAACGGCAGCATCAATCTGCACCACCTGTGTCGCCATACCGGCATATTCAAGTGCAACATCTCGAGCTTCATCCCTTTCCGCTCCAAGATGCAATAAGCATCGGGCCAATTCACTAATTGAGAGCGCAGATATGTATACCTCCGCATCATCATCCGCAAATATGGATTGGACCTTGCCTGCACCCGGTTCGTTTTTAAAATGGGTGACAAGCGCCGATGTATCCAATAAATAACCTTTCATCTTTCCGTCTTCCGTTCGGCTATAAGTTCTGCAACGGCATCACGTCCGGGACCAAGCTTTTCTCCTCGCCCTTGCAATCTCCGGCCCCGTTCACCTCGATCAGGTACAACTTTAATAATAATCTCATCGGGTTGGTCGCTCTTTCTCCAATCCAATTTCCACCCGGGCATAATCCCATAGTGCCTAGCAATACTACTAGGAATGGTTATCATATTTTTCGTGGTAACTTTTGTTTTCATGGTATTATTATATACATGTTTTTTTCATCCGTCTATGATTTTATCCACCAATCCAATACCGGTAGCAACCGAGAAGGCATGCTGCAATTGTTTCTATTGTCAAAAAACGGATTTCCGGTCATATTTAAGGAAACGGTGGCGATTGAGGCTGTTCCGCAAGCTCGAACTTAAACGGCGAACCGGCATGGATGCTATATATAGTGTCTAAGTTTCATCCTTAGACACTATATATGGGGGTTTCGGAAAATATCAAGCGTAAAGAGGTGGTTGCGGGACAGCCTCAATTGCATTTTTGAAAGCAGCTCTATGATCAAATATATTCTGATTTTTTTAGGCAGCCTGTCCTTAGGGATCGGGATCATCGGCATAGTGGTTCCCGGACTGCCGACGACTACCTTTGTTCTCATCGCCGCGGCATGTTATGTGCGAAGTTCAAAACGGTTATATACCTGGCTGCTGAATCACAAAGTATTCGGCCGATTTATCAGAGTCTACAGAGAACACAAAGCGATGACGTTGCGCTCCAAGATCATCGCCTTGGTCTCCATGTGGAGCATGATAACACTTTCGATCTTCGTTTTTGTCGATTCTTTAGTGGTCAAGCTTATCCTTCTTGGATGCGGAATGGCCGGAACGATCGTTCTATTGATCGTTAAGACGTATAGAGAGGAAAAATTGCAGGTGTAAGTTCGATAGTTTCTTGCCTTTATCTATAAAGCAGTTAGTTGTCTGCAGCATCGAAACCGGGACCTTCTCATCGGGCCTTTTAAAACTCCTACCGTATCCTGCCCGTTCTATGGCTGCTTCCAGTTCACCAACCAGATCGAGCGGTATCGATGACGAACCGTGAGAGACAAGTTCACAGGGATATGGTAACGTTCGGCCATCGTCCGGACCACATTAGCGATACGGAGGGCACCCTGACTGGCTTGGACGATAAGTGGGGCTTGAAGTTCTTCTGCGACACGAAACGCCCCGCGTGCGTGTGCCGCAGAGTTCACATTGAACGCTCCGTGCCCTATAAATATCCTCTCTTTTCTTTTTTCCTTTGAAAGATTAAACAACGGAAGAAGTGACACCAAAGCCATTTATTTCCTCCTATACTTTTCTTTAAAATAGGTGATCTGTGATGACAGTTTGTTTAGGTTGCTTTATTCTCCATAGGGTGGAAGTTTTTTTTCTACCAAATCATCTTTCTTTACATCGGTAAAGGTGATAAACCGCTTCGGATCGATAACAATCACATCCCCATTTATGATCTCATTGCTGTATTCGAAAAACCGTTTCCGAGGACCGTCTGTCGTCATCAACTCATCCGGCATCTTATATTGGATGCCTTTACCGGTTTTTTTATTACACATTTTTTCCAACTCAACAGTTACCGCTTTGAGGGGTGATGTTATTACATCACGCTTTGGACTGCCTTTAATAACGACGCTCCCTCCATATGTACCGGTTTGTCCTTCTGCGCCTAAATACATCATCGAATCATCCACCGCCTGTTTTCCAACCAGTCGTCCCGCCTCCAAATCCAGGGGCGGAACAAGCAAAGGACAACGTGCCGTATAGTAGAGGGAGTTCCCGCGGACCCTTATTCTCCGGCCGGTGCGCTGCCGCAATACGTTACCAAGATAATCTGCCAGCCAGTCGGTAGTATTTACCGATCGGACATCTCCAAAAGAGATCTGACCATGATCATCGGCATGGAGGGCTTCTTCCCGGTCCACCATATATTTGCGCAGCAGATGTTCGGTAAAACTGATATCCGCACCGTCCTCCTGCAGTCCTTCGCTAACATTAACGACCAATTTTCCGTACCGTTCGAAGGTTTCCGTACACTCTTCGGTAAATCGATCGAGTGTAAACCCGGTCTCAGGTGTGTAAATTCGCTGCAGCCGGCGTTTATTTCTTCCCTCCGCTAAGAAAGCAGCGGAAGAGGCGGCGGTGATCCATCCTGAATCACGCCCCATACTGAGAAGCAGCTGGATGCCGGGCATCGCATCTACCTCCTTGATCAAACTAACGGTTGCATCGCGCACCGCACGAGCAGCGGAACCCCAGCCGGGGCTAAAGAGGCCGTATCCGTCGTTATCTACGGTTTTTAAAATATGAAAACAGATAATGTCGTAACCCAACCGTTCGGCAGATGTGTTTATTTCTCCGACGGTGGAGGCTGTATCGCCGCCGCCGATGAGAAAAAGAAGACGAATATTATGGGCCTCTAAAACCTGAAGGACTCTCTGTCGACGGGGTTCCGAATTTGGTTTTGTGCGGGAGGAGCCGGCAGCTGCGCAGACAGTCAATTCGAGATCGTCGAGTTGTCCACTGGAAAGACCACTGACATCGAGCAAATTCTCATGGAGAATACCTTCAGCGCCAAAGAGAGCGATAAAAATCCGATCTATTGTATTTTTTCTATATTTCTGCAGCTCTCGGATGGCGGCTGAAAGCGAACTGTTAATAACAGAGGTAGGACCACCACCTTGCGCAATGAGTGCACTTTTTGTACCCATAGATCACTCCATTTGACAACTTAGCAGGAGAAAACTCGGCCCCGTATATCAGGCCCAAGCACCATCTCCTTGCACCGGCCCCCAGGGGTCGGGACTACGGCCGGGCGATCGAGCCGTCGGCGCATTGCCCCCATGCACTGGCCCCTCGCGCCACGGCGCTAAGGGCGTGCGATCGAGCCGTCGGCGCGTCGTGCCACGGTCCATTCGATCGGTTCGTCGGTGCAGGGGTGCCTGGCTGCCAGCTTTTCATCGAACTCTATTCCCAGCCCCGGTTTTTCGTTCGGATAGACGTAGCCGTCTTTTATCCGGGGGGTACCGGGGAACATCTCTTCTTCAAGGGTGGATCGCAGCCACCACTCCTGTATGCCGAAGTTGTTCAGGACCATGTCCAGATGGACGTTTGCCGCCATTCCGATGGGGGTAATATCGTTCGGGCCGTGCCAGGCCGTTCTTATTCCGTAGAACTCGCAGAGATGGGCCGCCTTGAGACAGGGGGTTATTCCGCCGAAATCACTCACATGCATCCTGATAAAATCGATAAGCCTGTTCGAAACGAGGGGAAGCAGTTCGGCCTGATTGGCAAACAACTCACCCATGGCAAGCGGTGTGGCGCACTGGCCCCTTACATGCCGGAACCACTCGATATCCTCGGGAGCAAAGATATCTTCCAAAAAAAAGAGATTGTACTCTTCCAGTGCCTTGGCAAGCCGGAGCGAATCAATCGGTGCCATCCGTTCATGAACGTCATAAATCAATTCGATCTCTTCTCCCAATTTATTGCGCAGATGATCGAAGAGCTTGGGGACAAGCCGCAGCTTCTCCCGCGGATCGAACAGTTGACCGGGTGCGGTGTCCACAGGACGTCCCGCCTTTTCTCCGCTTACTCCCCGGTACATTCCCAACTGGCAGCGGACGTATCGGAAGCCTTTCTCCATAAATCGACCGACACTTTCTGCCACCTCGTCGTAATTCCTTCCGTCGGCATGCACGTAGACCGGTACGGCGGAACGGCTCTTCCCGCCCCACAATTCGTAACACGGCATACCGGCAAGCTTCCCCTTGATGTCCCACAGCGCCATATCGATGCCGCTTATCGCGTTGTTGATGACGGGCCCCCCCCGCCAATAGCCGTTTACCGCCGAAGATTGCCAGATATCCTCGATCATTCCGGGATCCTTGCCGATGAGAAACGGCTTCAAGTGTTTCTCGATGCAGCTTTGGACGGCGTATTTGCGCCAGGTAAAGGTTGCACACCCCAATCCGTACAGACCGTCTTGATTGGTTACTACCTTCACTACGATAAGCCCCACCTTCTCCGGCTGGGTGAGAAAGGTTTTAATATCTTTTATGATCAATTTTTCCATGGTGATTTCCTCATAGTAGTATCTCAATTCTCGGCCTGCCGGGGTGACGGCACTTTGCCCTGCATGCCGGGAGGCCATCCGGCTTGTCGAACGAGCGGTAATTTACGCCGTAACTCTTTGCGACGCACGCTGCATTCCGGCAGAATTATATAAAAATACCCGGCGGTGTGAGCTGTGTCGTCAATCCTCCGTCGACATAGATTATTTGCCCCGTCATGTAGGCCGCCGCGTCGGAGGCGAGAAACGCAACTGCGGCTCCGATCTCTTCGGTCGTGCCCAGCCGTCCCGAGGGAATGCCGTCGGAAGGACGGGCCCCGATCATTTCCTTCTCCTCCTTAACCGGTTTAAACTTAATTGCCCCGGGTGCAACAGAGTTGGCGCGGATACCGTAGGGTGCCAGCTCCAAGGCAAGAATACGGGTCATATTGTCCATGGCCCCTTTGCCCATGTCGTACCCCGCCATGCCGCGGTGGGGACGCAGGCCGCCGACCGAAGAGATATTGACGATTGTGCCGCTCCCCGCCTTTTTCATTTGGGGTATGACATGATAGGTAATCCGCTGAAAAATTCGGATATTCCTCTCGCACCATTTAAAAAACTGTTCTTCATCCAGTTCTTCAAATTTCGTCCAGCCGTGTATGTAGGCGTTGTTTACCAACAGATCGATGCCGCCGAAACGACTGACCGTTTCATCAACCACACGCTGTGCCTGGTCCGATTCGGAAAGGTCTGCGGTTATCCATACAGCCTCAATGCCCTCCGTGGTCAACTCTGCCGCCACGGCCCGGCCTTTCTCCTCCGATCGGGCGGTCAACACCAGTTTCAGTCCCTGACGCCCTAAAAAATAGGCGATACCACAGCCGATGCCGTAACTCGAACCGCTCACAATAGCCGTCTTTCCTTCAAGGTCGGGAAATTGTGCGGAAACGTTGTTCAATTTCCAATACGATTGTTCTTCCATTCCAGAGCTCCTTGCTGTCTCGATTCTATCAGGTTTAGCTCAACTTCGCATAGCCGCGAAAGTTGAACAAAATCACGAACCTTTAGAGAATTTAGATGAGCAGGATGATTTTAAATGGGAGTGGTAATAAGTCAATATGACGTCTATTTGATTAATTTAGATCCTACAGCAGGACTTGTTATTCCGTGCCACTATAACTATGGTGGTTTACAGAGAAAGAATGCGAATCTCGCCGGTGAGGTAGTATGATAATTCCTGGATTGGTTTCAATTAGTTTTCGCCGTTTAAATCCTACGGAAATAATTCATTTATGTGTTCACAATAAACTGGAGGCAATAGAATGGGGAGGTGACATCCACTGCCCCCATGGTGATGTTGCGACGGCGGTACGCGTGGGTGAGAATACACGGGCCCATGGAATAAAAATCGCCGCGTACGGCTCCTACTACAATTTTAAAGACGTTGCCGACAACGGAACCGGCCAAGGACCACATCACGGGGTGATTTCCGAAGCCAATCCCGGATCGGAACGACGGGCGGACGGTTTCGACGGCGTTCTCTCGAGCGCTGTAGCTTTGAAGGCCCCGCTGATCAGAGTGTGGGCGGGCTGGAAACCGTCGGCGGAATATGATCGGACGGAACGCGGAGCAATCATCCGGAAAGCGAAAGAGATCGCCGATCGCGCCTCGGAATACGGAATCGGGATCGGGTTCGAATATCATGCCGGCACCTTGACGGATACCCGCGAATCGGCACTCCAGCTGGTCCGGGACATAGACCATCCGAATGTCTCGCTCTATTGGCAGCCTCGAAACCATGGAAATTTCGAGAAAAACAGAAGAGAACTGCAAACCGTTCTTCCGTTTCTGGGAAATATCCACTGTTTTTTTTGGGGACCGGGAGGAATCGAGGAGCGGCTGCCGTTGGCCGACGGAAAGAGTGTCTGGCGCGAATTTCTCGAGATCGTAAAAACCGACGGCCGTGACCGCTGTATTCTTCTGGAATTTATCAAAGACGACGATCCCGGCCGGCTGGCCGCGGACAGTATCGAGCTGATACATCTCTGCGCGGAATGATAAGGAAATCGCCGCGTAGCGGCTATTTCGCAAGACAGTGAAAGAGAGTCTCCCACCGTGTTTGGTCGTCGGTTTCAGATGGTACTATCATTTTATCCCACGCTTGAACGATATCATCTTTTAAGCGTGTTACTTTTTTTTGATCGATCTCATCATACAACATTTTAAACAGGACCTTCACCCGTTGAGCGATAAGTCCGCCAAGCTCTTCACTTGTTTTTCTCAAGAGCATTGAACGGAGTACGAAAACGATAAACCAGTCTTCCCAGACCAGATTGTGGGTAATCAATTCTTCATTGAAGCAGTTGACCATCACGATATATCCTGGGCTCTTCTGCCTCATGGCGGTCAACCCCTTCTGCATCGCCACCAGCGTTTCTTCTACTTGAGCGAGCATCGGCTGTGAATGGTCCCACTCCCGATAGCGTACATAAAAATGGTACAAAAAGCCGTCACCGGTTTTCGGTTCAATGAAGGGAATTTCCACCAACGGCATTCCGGTCCTGCTTTCAATGATGCCGAGGGTATCGAAAGCGAGACTTTGCCAGCTGGTCCCAAGCGCCTCCTGCCAATCCCATTCCGTTTCATCAAAGTAGTCATAGACCGCGGACAGAGCATCCCCCTCAAATGAATCCTGTTCAGGGATAAGCATAAAAAACGACTGCCCCTGATCGTTGACAATCGTAAAGTGATCGACTGTTTCTTCAACCTGTTGAGGGCCATGGAATCCCGACATTTTTCGGAGCTCATCCTTATCATCTATCTTTTTAGCTCGATATCTACCGAAACCTTCAACCGTTGTAATCAACGGGGACAAGCTTTTCAGCGCGACAATTATATTCCGGCTTAAGTAACGTTCGGTCAGACCAAGCCGGAACATCGCCTCCCCTAAGAGTCCGAAAGAAGAGGCGAACAATGACCGCTTTCGCTCCGTTGGGCCCATTATCGCTTTCTTGTCACCGGAAACAGCCGACGTAAACGCGGCTGCCGTACAGTAGTGTACGTAGGGAAGAAACATATCCGGTATGGGAAAAGTTTCTCCCCGCTCGTTTTTAACGGCAGGCAAAAAAACTGTTTGGCCGACAGGATAGGTGTAGAGTTCTCTTTTTACGCCGGAGAGCCGGAAAAAATCCTGGGTAAGAGTAATAATCCTGGCATAACGGCAGCCGTAGGTGCCCAATTCATCGAGCGCCTGATCGACAAACCGATTACTGGTCCCGTCGAGAAGGATAAGATTGTCCGTTCCGAAATCATAGTCGGGCTGCACCTCGGGAAGGTACCAGTACCCTTCCGAAAAAAAAGGCGATTCGCCCCCTTCCCGAACCGAAGGGGGGGAGGAGGCCGAATAGCCTTTAAACCGATCGATCGGACCGCCGCTCAGATATTTTTCCTCCCATTGAATTACCTGTTCAATCGAGTACTGTTTTACCATGTTCTCGCGGTTTTCTATTCGGACGAATTTTTCAGCCGCGCGGACGTCCACCGTCGAGAGGGGTCCGTGACCTCCGTCCCCAAAATTGTGAAAGGAGAAGCCGCGGTCCCCCGCCCGATCACAACCGATTTCCCACGACAACCCCGTTCCGTTGTTCGGAGTAATAAGAGAGGCCGATTTATAGAGGCTGTTCCGCTCCGCGGCATACCGGATTTGGTCCCGGACCGCTGCATCATTGCAGAAATCGCCGATGATATACCGGTTCAAAATAGTGAAGAGAGGGGCCTTGGGTATCGCGCGCTTCGGATTTCTTATCCCGTGAAGATCGAGGAAAAGCGCGAGTAGGATGGAATAAAGGTAAATATCGGCACACTGTGAATGGGTCGTATCGGTTACAATCGCCCCTAACGATTGTGTGAAAAAGAGTTCCGTCTCTTCTTCCGGTGATGGACCGACCCACAAGCTCTCCACTTTTAGCGAATCGGTCAACTTCTTGCACTGAACTCGATCGGGCCTTTCCGTGGAAACAACAATGACGGCGGCATTGTTTCGGATGTGATTCAATGAGGCGGGATTGATCTCGACGGAAAAAACACCACCGATGAGGTAACTCCACACTTCTCTGTAGTGTTCCACTCCTGCTTCCGCGTCCTTATCCAGCGGGAAAAAGACCAGTTCACCGTCCTCATCGAGCAATTCAAAGATCCGATCGGACAATTCCTCAATTCCGCGTGGCTGTTTAGTGAGAAGCCGGTCCCAGGGGTCCGGCGCTGCTAAATCTTCTACCAACTTTCGCAACCGGCGGTAACGTTCCCGTTCCCAATCGCCGCGGGCTTCTTTCTCCCACACCGTTGCACCTTCGGCTTCTTCCGCGGATGCACCGCCGTTTTTTTTCATGCCGGCCGGTCCGTATCGCCGGAGGAACGAAGAGATCGCGTTCAGTTCGGACCCGAAAGAAGAGAAGACGACCGAACGGCTTCGGAAAGTGGTTACCGTCTTTGCCCTGTTTCGAGGAAAGCCCGGTATGGTAATACCTTCATGTTTTGAATAAACGTACGTGAAGAGGTAAAAAAAAGGTAAACTAATGAAAGGCTGCAGCGGATCGGATACTTTTTTTAGAACAAACGTGCGGTTATTACTGAAAAAGCGCACCGCTTCAGTAAAGGGGTGGTTATAGGTAACGGCGATAAAAGGGACGCCGTAGAGAAAGAGTGTT
>CAZJBZ010000145.1:0-10492 GCA_964543975.1 uncultured Spirochaetales bacterium | reverse complement strand
CCCTTAAGGTAGGTGATTTGGCCAGAGCGACGATCGTTTTGGAAGAAAAAATGGATGTTCTCTATCTTCCGCCGGAAGCCTTACGGATGTATCAAGGCCGCCGCTTTGTCGTTGTTGAAGAGGACGACCGGAGAATAAGGGTCGATGTCAAGACCGGACTCCATAGTGAAGACAGGGTGGAAATAGAAGAAGGGCTTCAAGAAGGTCAAATAATAGTCGGGCAGTAATAACAATGAATCTTTTCCGAAACCTCTATTCACTATTCATCGTCGTTATCAAAAGGCTGACCAAACATTTGGGATTGACTCTCTGTATCATCGCCGGTTTAACGGTAGCAATTGCTCTGGCCACCGGCATTCCCATCTATTCGGAAGCCGTCAACATGAAAATGATCCGGGAAGAATTGAACGATTACCGGCACTCCCCCTTCACCTTCATCGTGACCCACACCGGTTCGACAAAAGGACTGCTTGAATGGGAAGAGTATGAAACCGTCAACGACTACACCAATAAAAATCTGCCGAAAAACATACAGCTTCCACAGATACGAAGTGTCCGTTATGCAAAAACAGATACCATGCGGTTAATGCCGATGGAAGAATCGGTCTATGAAGAATCGAGTAAACCGCTGAAGTGGATCAGCATGGCTTTTTTGACCGATTATGAAGACAAAGTGGAAATTATCGAAGGCCGATTACCGGAAGTCAAACCGGTCCATAAGGATTTTATCGATGTTCTTATCTCGCAGGAATTGGCCGAAGAGGTAGGTCTGCACGCCGGCGAAACCTACTACGTGTTCAGCGAGGAAACGGCGAAAAACACCGGCATCAAAACGCAGATAACAATACCGGTCTATGTCGCGGGAATTTGGAAAGCGAAGCAGGAGAAATCCCCCTACTGGGTGTATCACCCCGGGGCCTTTACCAACAGCCTCTTGATTCCGGAGCAGAGTTTTATCGAGAATATCGACCCTCGGTTGAAAGAGGATGTCTATTTCGCTTTCTGGAGCTTCGTTTTTGACGGTGAGAATCTTCATGTAGAAGATATTTCCGACTTCTTAAGCCGTTTGACCCACTTCAAAACGCAAATCACCTCTCGATTCGACGGTCCTTACCTCTCGACTTCACCCGAACCATCATTGCGCAACTATCTTAAGGAATCGTTCCACTTGACCATTCTTCTCTACGTCTTCAGCATACCCATCTTCGGTCTGGTGCTCTACTTCATCTCTCTCATCGCGAACATGATGGTCGAAAAACAGAGAGGAGAGATAGCCCTCCTGCGAAGCCGGGGGACGAGTCACATGCAAATTCTGGGCATCTACCTTTTCGAATATTTTCTTGTCGGTGCGATAAGCGTGGCGTTTGGGCTCTTACTTGGGAAGGTATTGGCCCAGCTGATGATCAATACCCAATCTCTCCTTCAGTTCGATTGGAGCACAACAATTCCTACCAGAATTTCACGGACCAGCGTTTGGTACGCGCTGGCAGGATTACTGCTGGTGCTGATAATGGTCCTTATCCCGGTCCGTTCGGCGAGTACCCATACGATTATCACCTACAAACGGGAACGGTCCCGTTCATCAAAGAAGCCGTTTTGGCAGCGAATCGGTTTAGATTTTTTCCTCTTGGCAATCTTGGCATACGGTTACTACAATCTGAGCCGGCGCGGCTCCATCTCGCTCTTCATGCAGGGTGAGGCGATCGGGAACCCGTTCCACAATCCGCTTCTCTTTCTCCTGCCCTCACTCTCCATGTTTACCTTGGCGCTTATTTTTCTCCGTTTTTTTCCCATGTTGATGGAAAGTCTTGCCAAGTTGAGTGAGGCCCACCGGGGGGTATCAATCGTTCTCGCCCTCCGCTCCCTGGCCCGTTCCACCGGGCATTACGCAGGCCCCCTCATCCTTGTCGTGCTAACGGTCGGTCTCATCTCTTTTACCGCCTCGATGGCACGAACCATGGATAACCATCTTGTAGACAAGGTATACTATGAGTCGGGAAGCGACATCAACTTAAGAGAATCGGGGAACTATGTTGAAGCTGCTGAAGAGGAAAGCGGAAACGGAGGCGGCACGGCTTTTTCCGGCGGCGGCAGTGCAACGGATGAGGCGAACAGCGAGGCCCATTGGGAGTTCCTTCCGGTATTCGACTATCTCAATATCCCGGAAGTGAAATCGGTTGCCCGGGTCGGCTCGTACGAAGTGCGGGCGAACTGGAGTGAAACGGGAGATGAACTCTTTATATTAGGGGTAGACGGCGAGGAATTGGCCGAAACCGGTTTTTTCCGGGACGATTTTTCAGGATACTCATTAGAAAAATTGATGAAGACCTTGGAGAATAACAACCGGGCGATTCTTGTGGACCGCCGTTTCTTTAAACGGAACAAATTGGAAATTGGGAATGAGATTAATCTCAATGTTCGCATGCGAGGCAAATATATCAATATTGAATTTCTCGTCGCGGGCGTGGTCGACTATTTTCCCACTGCCTATCCGGAAGACGGTCAATTTTTTGTCGCCGACTTAGAGTACCTCTTTTCCCAGGCAGGCGGTTTGTACTACTACGATGTGTGGGTGAAAACCGAGTCGGATGTCTCAACCGATTTTTTCAAAAATCAGCTCAGAAAATATGGATTGACCGGGGATTTGGAATTGAACGCACCCGATGAAATAGAGCGGCAAAAACTGACCCCCGAAAGACAGGGTTTTTTCGGCCTGTTATCTGTCGGTTTCCTCGCTTCCGCTTTTCTTACCGCTATCGGGTTCTTTATCTACACCCTCCTGTACTTTCAGGAGCGCTCGATCGAATTCGGGGTTTTACGAGCTATCGGGCTCTCGGTACGGCAGATGATCGCCTATCTGGTGGGTGAACAGCTTTCGCTGGTAAGCATCGGTGTTTCATTGGGAGTGTTCTTGGGCTCCATAACCAGTTATCTTTTTATACCGTTTTTGCAGGTTGGGGCGAACAAATACGCGCATACTCCTCCGTTTGTCGTGCAAATCGCATGGTGGGATATTTTGAAAATAATCATTCTCTACGGCGCCGTGCTGCTCCTCCTCATTGTGGTCATGATTTGGTTCCTGAGGCATCTGAAGATCTTTAGGGCCGTAAAGTTGGAGGAGGTAATGTAATGGCTAATGAGAACAGCCCCTTCATCTTCTGTGAAAATTTGATGAAAATTTATCATATTGGTGATTCCGAAGTGTTGGCCCTTCAGGGACTGGACCTAACCATCCAACACGGTGAATTGATGGCCATTGTCGGACCGAGCGGAAGCGGTAAATCGACCCTCATGAATATATTGGGGGGCTTGGACCGGCCCACGGCAGGGATAGCATGCGTCAACGGCATGAATCTCCTGAAATTATCAAAGAACGAACTCGATATATACAGGAAAAGGCAGGTCGGGTTTGTCTGGCAGCAGACGGCCCGCAATCTTGTCCCCTATTTGACCGCATGGGAAAACGTGGAACTTCTTTTATTGCTGTCGGGAAACGTGGGTAAAGAGGACAGAGAATGGGGAAAGGAGCTTCTAATGACCGTCGGTTTAGGAGAACGGTTTAACCACCGTTTGGAGCATCTTTCAGGAGGAGAACAACAGCGGGTGGCAATTGCCGCGTCCCTGGTAAACCGCCCCAGCCTTCTCTTGGCCGACGAACCGACCGGAGAAGTCGATTCGTCGACAGCCAATCAAATTCTCGACATATTCCGTTCTTTAAACGATAAATATGAAGTGACGATGATCATCGTTACCCACGATATAAATGTCTCCGAACATGTCGACAGGACGGTATCCATACGGGACGGGAAAACCAGCACCGAACGAATTAGACACGCGCCGCCGCTTACGGTAGGTGCCGTTAAAGAAAACGATGAAGATACGGAGAGAAACCGGGAAACCGAGAGTGAAGAAGAGATCAACTACAGGGAATACGTGGTACTCGATTCCGCAGGCCGGCTGCAAATTCCACCCGATTATCGAGAAGAGCTTAAAATTTTCGACAGAGTAGAGCTGGATAAAGTAGAGGAGGGCATCCTCATCCGCCCGGTCGAGGGGCGCGAAGGTGCTTCCGAAAAAAAACAAATATCTGAAGAGCACGATGAAGAAACCACGGCCCATGTTTTAGGGAAGAAAAAAAGAGCAAAACTGATCAAAGGATTAGTACAGGGCGTGAAAAAATTACGGAAAAAGAGAGATGAGTGATATACCGATTGTTCAAGCTGAAGGGTTGATAAGAACGTACCATTTGGAATCGACCGAAGTACAGGCGTTGAGAGGCATTGATTTGTCGGTGCCCCGCGGCAAGATGGCGGCAATAATGGGCCGATCCGGCTCAGGAAAAACAACGCTCCTCAATTTAATCGGGGGTTTGGACAAACCTGATGAGGGGACCATTCAGATCGAAGGGAAAAACCTTGCCGATCTTTCCGAGGAGGAGGTTACGGCGATACGGAGAACACGAATCGGATTCATCTTCCAATCGTTTGCCTTGATTCCTACCTTCTCAGCGATGGAAAATGTGGAACTTCCCCTAAGGATCATGGGACTCGATCCGAGGGAGCGGAGAACGCGAACCAGGGCCTGTTTGGACATGGTAGGGTTGTTGAAATGGGGAGACCACAGACCGTACGAAATGTCGGGCGGTCAACAGCAGCGGGTGGCAATCGCCCGCGCTTTGGCCAACAATCCCGCGCTCATCTTGGCAGATGAACCGACCGGAGAGCTCGATACCACCACCGCTCGGGAAATTCTCGACCTATTTAAAACCATCATCGCCGAACACAATATCACCTTTATCCTTGTAACGCACGATCCGATCATCGATGAATACGCGGATGATGTCTTTGAAATCGAAGACGGAAAAATTGTAAAGAACTGAGCTTCTTACAAAATAGGGCTATGTGGCACTTACAAAAATGTCAATTACTTATATTATAAGCATTTAACTTTTTCAACACGGTTATAATGGTGATTTTTGCAATTGCCTCAACTGATATTCTACCCTGATGTCTGCGATGTGGATGTAAAAAACCGGGGATCCTGTAATTTTATTATCGTCGTTAGAAGTGCCGCAATACTTAAGATAAGGCTAAGAACGAAAACCGCCTGCAATCCGGCGACATCGGCTATCCAGCCTGCCAGAATCGGAATGCCCACTTTAAATGGAACGGTTGCGGTGAACACAATCGCCACATAGGTGGCCGTTTTCTTTGTGTCGGAGTACTCCATCGTCATATTAGTTGCCACCATAATCGCGCCGGTGAACAGTCCGGCAAAGGCAAAACTGACGTAAACGAGAAAAATCGAGGGGGAAAAACACATGATCGCGTAGGTTATAATCGCGCCGATCGCACTCAAAATGAGGACTACCCGGTAGCCTCGCTTATCGCCTAAATAGCCGAACACGATACTGCCGCCGGCCCGAAAGGCCATGATTACAGCGGTGCAGAGGGCGATCGTACCCTCGCTTACGTGTAAATCTTTGATCGCGTACGCCGTAAGGAACAGTATAAGCGCAAAGGCAACCTGTAAAAGAATATGCACCACTATATACCAGGTAAACGGCAGGTTCCCGCGAACGATTACGGGGAGCTCGTTTAAATAATCCCGAAGCCGCCTTCCTGAGTGATGGACTTCATCCGGCAATTCATCGATTAATCCTAAAGGAATTATCGAGAGAAGCAGAAAGATAAAACCGATGAGAAAACACCACGCGTAGCCGCTAAGACCCTCGGAGTTTTGCAGGATTGTCCGCGCCGCGTAGGCGCCGAAAACCGCCAACAAGGTACCGCCGGTGTGACCTATACCGGAAATGATTCCCCTTCGCGGGGCCGGAATGGTCTTCGCGAACAGGTTTAGAAAGGCGGGTAGATTGAGTCCGGTAGCCGTGTGGGAAATGGTCCAGAGCAAATAAAAGAGCACGAGCAAAATGACCGGATTGTCCATGAAAAAGACGGCAAGAGCTAACAGTAAGAGGGGGATGCGTTCACCGAGTATACCTAAGATGACTACATATTTCTTTTTAATCGGTAACTTTTCTATCCAATTGGCGGCAATAAGCTGCGGCGCGAACTGTCCGAAACTGTATATTCCGCTGATCAGCCCCAGTAAAAAATTGGAACCGGTCAAACGGGAGATAAAGAGGGGAACAATCGTTTCATGGGAAAGGAAACTGTTGCCCAACGGCCATCCCACGGCATCAGCCAACAGACAAACGAAATTCCTCCGCGTAACTTTTTGTTGATCCATAATTGGCTATAGTAAACGAAACGCGTGAGGATTTCCAGCCGTATCGACGGTCGAGGACGTTTTATATGCGGTAAAACTCCCTTCCCGGAGTTCTAATCTCTTAACCGTTTCCCCGTACTGGCATAACATACCCAATCGCAGATATTCGTTATATGGTCCCCCATCCGTTCCATAAAGCGGTTTAGGAAAAGCAGAGTTGGTCCGTACTCGATCGAGTTCGGGTTTTCTTTCATCATACGAATGATATTTACATACAGCTCCTTATGGATCTCATCGATAATCTTGTCTTTCTCTACCGACTTCCGGGCTTTCTCCGAATCGCCGTCTGCAAACGCGTCGAGTGATTCCCGAAGCATTGAGATACCGATTTCGGCCATTCTCTTGATTTTTGGGAAAACCGGGTCCATAATTTCCTCGGGCACCTCCTTTGCGGCTTTCGCCAAATAGCTTCCATGCCGCCCTATTCGTGCAAGATGTGACACGATTGTAGAGGTGGTAATAATTTCACGAAGATCGTGAGCAACCGGCTGTTCGGTCGCGATTATCCTTATACATAAATCTTGGATATCTTTCTGCATTTCGTTGAAAACAGATTCATTCTCAATAACCTCATCGGCGAGTTCCGTATTATTTTCTTCAACGGCGAGAAGAGCTTTCGATACAGCTTCTTCGGCCAATACACCCATCTTGATCAATTTTTTCATTAACAAACTAAGTTCTTCCCGATATCTCGTTCTTATCTCCATAAAACTCCTCTCCTACTTAAAATTCACTCTAACCGAAACGGCCCGAAATATAATCTTCAGTCTCTTTTTTCTTCGGCTCCAAGAACAACTCCTGCGTTTTCCCGAACTCAACCAGGTGCCCGCACCGATCATCATCGGTCATAAAGAAAGCCGTGTACTCCGACACTCTCGAAGCCTGTTGCATATTGTGCGTAACGATCACAATAGTATACTTCTCCGTTAATTCCAACATTAAATCTTCTATTTTCATTGTTGCAATCGGGTCGAGCGCGGAAGCCGGTTCATCCATAAGAATGATATCCGGTTCAACCGCGATTGTCCGCGCTATGCAAAGACGCTGTTGTTGTCCACCTGAAAGCGAGAAAGCGTTTACATCAAGACGTGACTCGACTTCCTCCAAAAGGGCCGCGCGATTTAGACTTCGTATCGTTATGTCCCGTAATTTCTGCCTGTTTTTTAGCCCATACATTTTCGGTCCGTAAGCGACGTTCTCAAAGATACTTTTCGGAAAAGGATTCGGTGTCTGGAAAACCATCCCTACTTTCCGTCGTAACCGTACAGGATCGACGTCGTTATCATAGATGTTCTTACCGTTGTATAAAACCTCTCCCTCGACATGTGTATCCGGGATGAGATCGTTCATCCGGTTCAAACAGCGTAAAAACGTCGACTTCCCGCATCCGGATGGGCCGATGAGTGCGGTTATCTTGTTTCGATATATTTTAATATTTACATCTCGCAACGCCCTCAAATCGCCGTAAAAAAAATTGAGATTATTAATTTCCATGACCGATTCAGGTTCCCGATCGCGTACCGTACTGTAGGATTCGACTGAATTATCGTTTTGCATAAATTGATCGTCCTCCGGACTCTTTCGAAATTTTTACAGATAGTTCTTCTGCATTCATTACTTCTCTTTTTTCGAAAACTTGTATCGTATATATATCGCCATCCCGTTAATCGCAAGGAGAATAACGAGAAGAACAACAATTGCGGCCGGTGTAACACCGTGCCGAAATTCTTCTTTCGGAAAATCGGACCAAGCGAATATTTGAAGCGGTAAAGCGCTAAATGAACTTAAGAGCCCTGTGGGCGGTGTAAATATCGAGGTTGCCGCGCCGATCATAATAAGCGGAGCGGTCTCTCCAATAGCGTTCGCGAGGGCGAGGATCGTACCCGTCATAATACCGGGTATGGATTCGGGAAGGACGACGGTGCGGATCATTTGCCATTGCGTTGTTCCGATCCCTAACGCGGCGTGTCGTTGGGAGTCGGGAACGGCCTTGATTGCTTCTTGAGAAGAGACGATAACGATGGGAAGGACCCGAAGCGTCAATGTAAAGGCCCCGATAAGAACGACGCCGTGAGGCAGACCGAGTGTCGTGACAAATAATCCGAGTCCGAGAATGCCGTACACGATAGACGGCACCCCCGCCAGATTGGCAATATTCATCTCGATCGCCCGTTTAAAGAAGTTGTCCTTGCTGTATTCTTCAAGGTAAATGGCGGCACTCACCCCAAGGGGCAGTGAAAAAACGGCGACGAGGGAGACGACCATGACGGACCCGATAAGCATGGGATAAATACCCGCTTTCTCGGGAAACCGGGAGGGGGTACTGATAATGAATTGCCAATCCAACCATCCCCATGCATCCACAAAGACATAGATAAGGAGGACCGCGAGGGCGACGAGACCGAATAAAGTAGCAAAAATACAAAAACCGACAAACACCTTTCCCTTTATTCGTTCCAGTTCGATATTATCCTTCCCACCGGCAAAGGCAAGGACCGTATTGCGAACTACCTCTTTTTGCTTACCGAGCTTTCGTCTTTCCTTCATTATTGATATTTCTCTCTGTATTTTATTTTTATATATTGACTTATAATGTTTAGTAAGAAAGTCATTAAAAACAACATGAGCCCGATCGCGAATAAGCTCTTATACGCAACGGATGTTCCCGTCACATCGCTCATCCCGATCTCTACCATCGCGGCCGTCATCGTTTGGATCGGCTCAAGGATGGCTTCTCCCAGTTTGAGGGGATTGACGATCCGGGAATAATTACCGCCCGCGATTGTGACCGCCATCGTTTCTCCTATTGCCCGGGAAATACCGAGAATAAAGGAAGAAACGATACCCGAAATCGCGGCAGGTATTACAATCGTCGTTGTGACCTGGAACTTCGTAATACCCAAACCGAAACCGCCGAGACGAAGGCTTTCAGGGACAGCTCGCATAGCATCTTCACTGATGCTGGCGATTGTCGGTATTATCATGATTCCTACGACGATTGACGCACTCAACACATTGAAACCGGCTATACCGGGAAATATGTTTTTAAGAAAAGGTGTTACGTAGACGAGCGCGAAATATCCATAAACGACCGTCGGCAGCCCGGCAAGCACTTCCAAGCCGGGTTTAATAACTGAACGAAAACGATAAGGGGCATATTCACTGAGATAGACCGCCGCGAGGAGGCCGATAGGAAGCGCGATACAGGCGGTCAAAAAAGTAAACGTCAAAGTTCCGCTTATCAACGGAAGAACCCCGAAATTGGTCGGTTCTATTAACGGGTTCCAACGTCGATTGGTCAAAAACTCGAAAATGGAAACTTCTCTGAAAAAATCGATGGAATCCACCAGCAAAACGATAATAATGCCTAAGGTCGTACCAATTGACAGAAGAGCGGTAATCAGAAAAACCGTCTTGATGAGTTTCTCTTTAAAATCTTCCTTTCTATTTTTTAGGATAGAATATTGTCGTTTAAAATCACTCATGATGAAAATTCTTTTGTGATCATCGAAACCACCTTACAAAACCTTTTTTACCACAGTCATACGACCGGAAAAAACTTTTCAATAAACAGTGCTGAAATGAGCTTCTTTAAAAACAGGGCCATGCGGCAATTATCCAAATGAAAGTATACTTTTTAAAAAGGGTGGAGTAAGGCACGAACCCTACTCCACTTTCCTGTGTGATATCAAGCATGATACCGGCACTCTCTGTGCGGAATTATAGCCGGAATAACACTATTCGCTATATTTGTCAATAGCGGCTTTTAATTTGGCCAATTGCTCTTCTTTGTCTTTCGTCGTCATCGGAACATAACCGACTTCTTTGATTAGATCAGTATCGATCCGCTCGAGATAGAATTCCATGAACGCTTGTACTTCCGGCCGTTCCAACGCTTTACTGGAAACGTAGACGAAAAGGGGCCTTGAGAGGGGAGTATATTCGCCGGTTTTCGCGGTTTCGATGCTCGGCATTACTCCATTAATTGGGAGGGCTTTTACTTTATCTTTATTCTCTAGATAGTACGCCATGCCGAAGTATCCCAACGCGTATTTGGAATTACTGACCGCCTGGACAATCGTATTGTCCTGTTCCGTTTTTTGAAAGTCCGTCCGCGATGCATCTTCTTCTCCTATGACCGCCTCGGTAAAATAGTCGAACGTTCCTGAAGCCGCGGTGGGGCCGTACAGTTCGAACTCTTCAT
>CAZJBZ010000144.1:0-10552 GCA_964543975.1 uncultured Spirochaetales bacterium | reverse complement strand
GTATCTTCTCCTGCTTCCGCCGCTCTTTCTGTTTTAGATAATCCCGCTTGATCATAAAGTAGAGCGGGAAAAACGGGTCCCGGGGAAGCCGATAAGTACGGTAAAAATACTTCAAATTTTCAGGAGCAATCTTCGCATGCAGCAAGAGGGAATAGCACCGTCTGCTGAAGCGCACCGACCTCAACCGCGGAGAGTAGTTATAATAGTGGAGTAACGCGGGGTACTGGGGATGTTTTTTGATCGATTTCGGCTGTTTCGATAAAAGGTAAGATATGGTGTACGGTTTTTTAGAGCTCGAACGTCTTCTCATCATCCATGCTGCCCGCGTATACGACTCCAGTCGGAATCACCGTGCAACACGCCCAGGGCGCCACCGAGAAAAAAGCTCTTCCGTTGGTTTCGCGAAATTCCAAACGATTCTTCGCCGATTCCGAACTGACCCCCAAAGACCAGATTAGTCCTTTTGTGTAGGGGGATTTTACCCTTGGCGAGAAACGGCCAATAAAAGCAGCTGTAGTAATCGTCGAGACCGTCACCGTCTTCATCCACAGTTATGTTGGCAAGAGTAGATGAGGTAACAGGATCTTGATGATACTGCTGTCCCAGACTGGAAAAACCTCCGCCCCAAAAGTTCGCACCGATTTGGAAGTACTTGTTAAACGAGATGCGCCGGGCACCTCCTCCGCCGTCCGCGAAAGGGATAGAAACCATGGAAAATGGGTGATACGTTCCCAATGACTGTACGTAACTGTTCATCGTATCCATACCGAAATAGATCCGGACAGGCACATACGAGATGCCGCCGAAACAAAGCGATTTAATACTTGCTCGATGACAATTCGTATGCTACTTTTTTTCTATGACATACAGGATAAAAGCCATAAAAATAACTGCCCTTATCGAACTCTGCTTAACGGCCGCTTGGGTTCTCCTTACCGCTTTCTCTACCACCGGTGTCAGTCCCGAATGGTCGGCGTTAGCGTATATCCAATGGGCGGCCGATTCAACCTTTCTTCTCAAACTAAACTATATCAACGCAACCATCTTAACAATTGTTGCAATGGTACTTTTTCTCTTTCTCTTTCTCTATCTAAAGGATGATCATAGACCCGCTGCATGGGGAGGCATTCTATTTATTCCCATTTACGGGTGTATCAATATCATCTGTTATTCGCTTCAAATATCCTTTGTTCCCGCCCTAGCCCGGCAGGCCTTGGTCAATTCCGGAACCGCACCATTTGCGGCTCAATTGATCCAGGTAAACAGCGGATCACTTATCGGATATCTAAACGGATTGGCTTACGCGATTCTCGGTATTCCTTCCCTCCTGTATGGTCTCAAATTGATCAAAGAAAAAAAGAGAGGTTCGGGCAGTATTCTCGCTGCAAGCGGTGGTGCAAGTATCATCGGATTAGTCGGTTACTCTCTTGGAAATCCTTTCATTTCCCGGGGTGTCATTGCAGGCGGCGTACTTTTTCTTGTTTCTCTTCTCTTCATGGTTATCGAATTTAAAACGCCGGCGTACCAATAACAATCCGCCGGCGCTGCCATTCTTACGATAGACTTACAGGTACCTATTGATGATACTTTCCAGCATCTCCCGTCTTCCAGATTCAATTGTTACGGGATCGTGTTTCTGAGCATACTCCGTCAACTCTGTCAGGTCGGCACGACCGGAGAGAATCTTTTTACCCAGCTCCGTGTCCCAACTTTTATATCTCGCTCTGATAAAATCTTCGATCTCTCCCGATTTTCTCAGGTTATAAGCGATCTTTAGGCCGCGGGCGTAGGTATCCATTCCGGCGATAAAACCGAGGAAGATGTCGTCCGGCTTGAACGAGTGACGTCGTAACGTTGCATCGAAGTTGAGACCGCCAGGAGCAATGCCGCCGTTTTCCAAGATTTCGTACATGACCGAAACCGCCTCGTAGATGTTCGTGGGATACTGATCCGTGTCCCAACCAAGGAGATAAGCACCTTCATTCGAATCGAGACTTCCGAGTGCGTTATTGATTCTTGCCATGCGCACCTCATGCGCGTAGGTGTGCCCCGCGAGGATCGCATGGTTCTGTTCTACGTTGATTTTATAACGATCTTCTAAGCCGTATTTCCGTAAGAAACCTAAAATCGTGCCCACGTCGAAGTCGTACTGATGGGCAGTCGGCTCCTTCGGTTTCGGTTCTATCAGTAGCTGGCCATCAAAACCGATCTCTTTGGCGTAGTCCGCCGCCATCCGCATGAACTGCCCGTATGTATCGAATTCAAGCCCCAGGTCGGTGTTCAGAAGCGTGTCGTAGCCCTCACGACCGCCCCAAAAAACGTAATTCGCTCCGCCAAGGTATTTGGTGGCTTCCATGCATTTTTTTACCTGAGCGGCACCATGAGCATAGACATCGACAGAGGGAGAAGTACCGGCGCCGTGCATATACTTTTTATCCATAAAAAGTCGCGCCGTTCCCCACAGCAGTTTGACTCCGGTATCGTCCAACATTTTTTTCATGAGCTCGACCATTTCATCGAAATAGTGAAAACTTTCCTTCAATGTTTCTCCGGTCGGGGCAATATCTTGGTCGTGAAAACAGATAAACGGTAGATGCGCCTTTTGAACTACCTCGAATGCTGCCTCCATAAAGGTGTATTCATTAATTAATAGTAGGATACCCGCTCTTTATCGTCAAGCTGAGAACGGCAGTAATTCCCCGACTACCGGGTAGAGCAGCCGGGACAACGGAGGTGCCTTGACCTAATCCCGGTCATTCCGTACAGTTGGTGATCATGATAGACCCGAGAACGGCTGTAATAGAAAAAAGGCTTAAAGAGATTCGTCGCATCTTCGTTTTTGCAAGCAGCAAAGGCGGTGTGGGAAAGAGCAGCTGCGCCGTGACTGCCGCCCTTTTGCTGGCGGCCCAAAACAAAAAGGTCGGGCTGCTCGATATAGATTTTCACGGCGCAAGTGACCATATTTTTCTTGGGATTACACCCCGATTTCCGGAAGAGGAGGGAGGTATTCTGCCACTTCCCGTGAAACAAACTGAAGCTCCTTCAGCGGCCGCTCAAATAAACAATCAAAACCGGGGCGGAAGCAAAAAAGAACCGTTGCGCTTTATGAGTATAACCCCCTTTACCGGAGAGCACGGCATTCCTCTAAGGGGAAGCGACGTTTCAAACGCTATCATCGAACTGTTGGCGGTAACCATTTGGGGGCAACTCGATTATTTGATAATCGATATGCCCCCCGGTATCGGTGATGAACTCTTAGACGTGATAAAATATATAAAGCGGGCGGAAATCATGATGGTCACCACACCTGGTATCGTTTCGGTCCGAGTCGTTGAACGGCTTGCCGGGCTTCTCGAAGCATCGCGAATTAAGCAGCGCGGCGTCATCGTCAACAACCTGCACTCCGGCAACATTCCTTCAAGTGACGGATCAAAACGCGGTACGTCCCAGCGACAGAAACAACAGGAAGGGGCGCGGAAAATGGAGAACGGGAAGCTTTCCGTTCTCGGCTCTATCCCCTTCGATCCGGAATTCGAAACGGCGGTGGGTGAACCGGAAAAAATCCTTACTTCATCATTCACCCGTCATCTCTCTCCGATTGTAAGAAAACTGACGGAACAATAGAAACGCTTGTCTACTCCCAATAGTTTGCGAGAAGCCTACAAAAAAACCTCCCTGACTCTTTTGAAAGAGGGGAGGTTAATAATCGTATCTCAATTATTTCGTTGCTGATTCGATAGAAGGCGTCTATTGCAGCTTTCGTTTTAGAGTTGAGAGCAAGGTGTTGGAATCGATCGGTTTTTGAAATACACCCATTAAGCCCAACTCGGAAAAATCGATATTTTGGGCCAAGGAATCACCGACCGAAGAAAGCATATAGATGGGCGCTTCATTCCCCAGCAGTTTCAATTCTTTTACAAAGTTCTTTCCGGCATCGACGGATTCCATCATCAGATCGACGAGAATAAAATCCGGATTATGCTGCTTATACGCCTTTATTCCCTCTTCAGCCGATGCTGCTTCCACCATCTCGTAACCGTTGTTTTCCAAAACCAGCCGGAGAGAGTACAGAACATCTTCGTCATCGTCGATGCACAGAACTACATATTTTCCGTCTTTCATTTGATCCTCCATAAAAACAGATAGCAGATTATTATTTTTGTTGTACAAGAGCTCGCTTAAAAGATTTCCGTTGCAAGACAGGTATCAGAAAATCTAAAGCGCTTTCCATATTCTTCAAAGCCCTTTTTGTCGGCTCCTCATTATACATCTCGAAGGAATATCCTCGTATGGCGAGTATATACGCTTCCGTCTCGGCATCGAACAGGTCACAGGCCAAACCGAAAACTTCTTCAGGACCTATCGAATGGGTACTGAATGCCGAGAGCTGCTTCGGCTCGATCGCGGAGAAACAGAAAGGCTCTTTACCTTTTACGGCCGCGTCCACAAAAACAACCACATCATTTTCGGCTATGCCGGCAGCATCTTCGACGGTAAGCTGATAGTCGGCATCCATCTTTACCCCTTCTATTTTCAACTGTTCAAGTCTCTTTACGACTGCCGGGCCGATACCGTCATCTTCCCGCACAGGATTTCCGTATCCTATTACCAGTACAGACATTCCTTCCGTTTCGATTCGTTTTACTCTTTTGCTTTTCTATCGACCAGATTGTTGTCAGCGTCGTAGAGTTCCACAACCAACGGCATCTGTCCGATAGCATGTGTCGCGCACGAGAGACAAGGATCGTGAGCGCGAATGGCAACTTCCACTCCGTTTAACAGCCCTTCGGTGACCTCATTACCCGAGATTGTGTCTTCAGCAACCCGTTGAACGGCCCGGTTCATCGGTTCATTATTATGGGTTGTAGAAACAATCAAGTTCGCCCGTTCAATCTGATCGTTGTCGTCTACCACGTAATGATGGAAAAGGGTGCCTCGCGGTGCTTCGATGAGTCCGACAGCCTCTCTTCTACGCTCTCCTCTTACAACAAGATCGTTCTTCTGAAGATCGGAATCGTGAAGCAGCTCTTTGATCTTTTCTATGGAGTGGAGTGTTTCGATCATTCTTGCCCAGTGGTACCCTAACGTTACATGACACGGCTTTCCGTCGGTAACGGCTCTGAACTCTTTAAAAGCCTCATTGGCTTCCGGTGTATCGATGTAATCGCACGCATTAAGACGTCCCAACGGTCCTACACGGTACCATCCATCTTCGGGGCCGATCGATTTGATAAACGGGAACTTCATGTATGACCAATCTTTTACCTCTTCGGCGATATAGTCGAGATAATTTTGATAATCGATGTCGTCGATTATTTTGTTGCCATCCTTATCTACCGCCCGAAGTTTTCCGTGATACAGATCAAGGGCCCCGTCCTCTTTCACTAGAGACATGTTGTTCGCGCTATAAGAACCGAAATCTTTGAGTGTATCAAAGTTTTCGACGGTATAATCCTTCGCTATTTTTACCGCACCTCGAGACCATTCCACCATCTGATCGAGCTCCTTTAAAAGGGCGTCCCGTTCTTCAATGGAAAGATTTTTATTTATTCCGCCCGGGATTGCTCCCGTGCCATGGATTTTTTTACCGGCAGTCGCCTTGATAACTTCCTGCCCGTACTTCCGCATCATCACGCCCTGTACGGCAAGGTCTTTATGCTCTTTCGCTACACCAATAACGTTTCGAATAGCCGGATCGGCATCAAAACCGAAGAGAATATCGGGAGAAGCAAGATGAAAAAAGTGAAGCGCGTGAGATTGAAAGGTCTGTCCATAGTGCATCAAACGGCGCATCTTCTCGGCGGTAGGGGTAATCTTGTCGGCGCCCACAATGAGGTCCATCGCCTTTGCTGCAGCAAGATGGTGAGAAACCGGGCAGATACCACAGAGCCGCTGGACCAGAACAGGTGCTTCCCAGTAAGGTCGTCCCCTTACAAACCGTTCGAAACCTCTGAATTCGACGATATGAAAACGGGCTTGTTGGACCTTATTATTTTCGTCCATGAGAAGCGTAACTTTTCCGTGTCCTTCTATTCGCGTAACCGGGCTGATGGCAACCCGTTTTAAGTTTTTTGTATCAACAGCCATATATAATCTCCTTTCCGTGATTCATCAATCGTATTTCAATACTTCGTACGGCATGGTTACCGGTTTATCGGTGAGTAACGCCGTAAGCGCTCCCCAAATCAAATCCGCCCTCGGAGGACATCCCGGAAGGTGATAATCGATTTTAACCACTTCATGACAGGGCCGCACCTTATCAAGGAGAAGTGGTACTTCCGGATCGATGGGAAGGACCTTGTTCGGATTATACACGGTAGGACCGTCCAGATAGGCCTCTTCAAGACATTCCTTCAGCGGCACACCGTTTCGTACGGACGGCAGACCGCCCATCGTGGCGCATTGCCCCACCGAAATAAGAATGTCGCAATTTTCACGGAAATACTGAAGGTTGTGTACATCCTCGTCCGTTGCACACGCTCCTTCGATAAGCCCCACCAAACAGCGTCCCGTAAACTCTTTTATATCGTCTATCGGAGATTTATCAAAATCTACCAGTTCGATAAGCTCCAATATTCTGTCGTCTATGTCCAATATTGACATATGACACCCAAAACAACCTGCCAAAGGTAGTGTTGCAATTTTAGGTTTAGCCATTTTTTCACTCCTTCCTCAATTATTTCTTCGTAGCTTCAATATCGGACCCGATCGGTTCGTGGTCGTACAGCCGGCGTCCGATCGGTGTGGCGAAACCGACATGTTTTCTGATGATCGATCCGACCGGACAGACTTCAATAGCCTTATCGGTGGAACCGAGGTCCGTATCCGAGAGACTGGTCGACGCATTCACGGTGAGAACCTTTTTCGACCCTCTATAGGCAAAACCGAAAACGCTCTTTCCATCTTCATCTTTCGATGCCCGTACACACCTGGCGCATAAAATACAGCGGTTCCTGTCTATAAGAACTTCAGGATGGGTACCATCCAATTCTCTCTTCGGCCATTGATACGGGAGCTGCATTGCCGGAATACCGAACCGGTAGGCCAACGCCTGCAGTTCGCAATTTCCGCTCTTTTCACAGAATGGGCAGAAATGGTTTCCTTCGACAAAAAGCATTTCAATGATCTGTTTCCGCATGTTGTTCACTTTTTCCGTATCGTTTTCTACGATAATACCGGGAGCAATAGGCTGCGTACAGGCCGATTGCGGTCTTCCGTTAACCAACACCGTGCAAACACGGCATGCTCCGTACGGTTCTAAATCTTGATGCGCGCATAAATGGGGAATATAAATACCGGCATCTCGAGCGGCATCAAGAATTGTCTGTCCTTTTTTTGCTTCAACATCAACATCGTCAATAACAAATTGTACTGTATCGCTCATAAGCTCATCCTTCTATATTAAAAAATTGTAGAGTCTCTTCCAGCTATTGCTTCGGATTCCTTCAATGCCGCTTTGACATCGAAATCGAGACGGAACTTCTTCTTGTTCTCTTTCAACAGCGATTCATACTCCGAACGAAAGTTCTTAAGAGATGTTAAAATTGGGTTCGGAGAGGTCTGTCCCAAACCGCATCGGCTGGTGGTTTTGACCGTATTTCCAAGAGTTTCGATCTCGTCGATGTCGGATGCTTCCGCCTTCCCTTCCATTACCTTTCGAAGGTACTGTCTGAGAATGACATTCCCAACGCGACACGGGGTACAATAACCGCAGCTTTCTTCGATGAAGAACTCCATATAGTAATCGACAATATCGAGAAGGTTGCGTTCCGGACCGAATATAACGATGGAACCGCCGGTTGCCAAGTCGTCATAGCAGATTGTTCGATCGAAATCGGCAGGACCGATCAGCTGACCGGAAGGACCGCCTACTTGGATCGCCTTGGCATTCTCGGCGCCCACATCCTGCAGCAATTGCTTCACAGTTATTCCGAAAGGATACTCATAGACACCGGGACGTTGGCAATCGCCCGAGATGCTCAACAGTTTTGTTCCCGTGCTTCCTTTGGAACCTAATTCGGCGAACCAACCCGCGCCTTTGGCCATGACCGGGACAACTGCACAGAACGTCTCGACATTGTTCACCGTAGACGGACAGCCGAGATATCCTTTCTGAGGAGGAAAGGGAGGCCGGTTTTTAGGGTCGCCCCTGCGCCCTTCACAGGAACTAATAAGGGAGGTTTCCTCTCCGCATATATACGCACCGGCACCCATTTGAACGCGGATATCGAAGTTAAAATTCTTCTTACCTAAGATATCTTTACCTAACAGACCGTTTTTCCGGCGCGCTTCCAGGATGCTACTGAGAAAATCCCGAAGGTAGGCGTATTCTCCGCGTAGATAGAGAATGCCTTCCTGAGCGCCGATTGCATAGCCGGCAATGGTCATTCCTTCGAAAATACGGTCCGGCAGTTCCGTCAGGAGAACTCGGTCCTTGAAGGTCCCGGGTTCACCTTCGTCGGCATTACATAAGACGTACTTCTTCTCTCCTTCCGCGTTTCGAGTAAACTCCCACTTCATTCCCGCGGGGAAGCCTGCACCTCCGCGTCCTCGAAGACGGGCCGTCTTTACTTCATTCAACACTTCGACCGGACTCATAGCCAGCGCCTGGTCCAAACCGACATTGTCCTTATACTCGCTGAAAATGACTTGATCTTTCCTGCGGATGTTGTTGTGGACAACCGATTGAACCAGCTTATGCTCGTTGTTCCCATCCCCGACGCGATGGACCAATTTCTTGGTATCTCCCGTCTTTTTAAGGATGGCGATGATGTCCCTAACCGAATCGGTAGAGAGATAGGTAAGGACTTCGTTGTTTACCAAAACCGCCGGAGCTTGATCCGACATCCCGATACAGGGGGTGTATTCGAGAGAGAAAAGACCGTCGGAGGTCGTCTCACCGAAATCAATCCCTAGCTCTTGTTTGAATGCTTCCGCGACTTTGTAAACCCCGTTGAACTGGTCGATAATGTCGTTACAAAGCCGGATGACAAACTTTCCCTTCGGATCTTTGGAAAGGAAGGAATAGAACGTTACCGTCCCTTCCACTTCTACCCGTGGCAGCTTTACTTCCCGGGCAATCAGATCAATTGCTTGATCCGATACCCCGCCGAACTCTTCCTGAACTTTGCACACAATGTCCATTGTACGAGTTTCGGCGTTACCCACTTCCGAACAAATCGACTTGATTCTTGTTTCTAGACTTTCGCTCATAGATCACTCCATATTTAACAGGCTTACCATAGAAATAACTTGCGAATATTAATACTATCTGTTAAAAAATTAACAGTCTCCATTATACATGATCTATTTTATAATGCAAGAGAAAAACCAAGAAAAATGATAAAGAATAGCTATATTTCACCGAAAACAATCGAACGTCTCTGTCTTTACCGCCGATGTCTTGTAGAACTAATAGCGGATGAAAACGGATACATCTCTTCAAATTTTCCGGCCGAGAGGCATATCCAAATATCATCGCCTTGATAGACATCGATCCGCAATTGATCGGGACTGTTCTCTACGGCTGCCGCTGTTTTCATCCGGACGAAATAGGTGAGGTAATTGTGGAACAGAGGATTACCATGGGAATTCTTACGTTACCGGTAGAGGCCGCCCAAAAAACAACCGACCTTTTTATTGATGCGGGAATAACAGGTATCGTTAACTTTACCCCTACTTCCGTGATAACCCCCGAAAGCATCTATGTGGAACGGATCGATCTCGGTATTTCATTGGAAAAAGCGGCCTATTTTACGGCTTGCTTTATCGAGGATAAAACGACTTGAATAGGAACGATCCAATGACTACCTTAATACAATGAATAAACAGGAAAACCCTCCGTCTGTATTTCCAACGCGCGCGACGCAATGCCCGATGGCGGACGGTTGGAGCAGAAGACTGTTGCTCGGGACGGGGTTGTTATCTTTATTATCCGTGATTCGGGAAAGGGACCGGTTTGGGTCTCGCGGTGAGCCACGGAATTGTTACAATGCATTCGGGAACGATCGAGTTCGAAACCAATTCCAACCCCGGTCTCGGACCGACCGGAACGACTTTTACGGTAACGATACCCGATAAGGAGGAATAATGGACCCACTATCACTATTAATAATCGACGATGAAGAAGGAATGCGCCAGGGGATCGAACGGGCGCTGAAGAAGTTTACCGTAAAACTCGACGACAGCGATGAAACGGTCGGTTTTGATATCCACACGGCAAAGAGCGGAGAAGAAGGCTTAGAGAGCATTCAGAACAGTCCGCCTCACATTCTTTTACTCGATAATAAACTACCGGGGATGAGCGGGATAGAGGTTCTCGACACTATATCGCGGCAGGAAATCGATTCCCTCGTGATCATGATTTCAGCCTACGCCTCGATCGAAACAGCCGTTCGAGCGACAAAATCCGGGGCATTCGATTTCCTTCCCAAACCGTTTACACCCGAGGAATTAAAAAACACGGTAAGGAAGGCGGCAAAACATAAAATAACCCAGATTCAAGCCCAGCAGCTCGCTGAAGAAAAACGACAGGTCCGGTTTCAGTTCATAT
>CAZJBZ010000143.1:0-10606 GCA_964543975.1 uncultured Spirochaetales bacterium | reverse complement strand
TAATATTTTTTATTTTCGGTTCTATATTATTCGCAATGTTCATTCCATGCCTCCACAACTATTTCCATTTTTTCCTGTATCACTTTTGATATCCTATTCAACTCATGCGGCGAAAATCCGTGATTACTGTATAAGGATACCGGCTCAAGCCGGAACTTACAATTGTTCCGCTCATGCTGTACATGTATATACCGAGGTTCGTTGCAATCAAAACTAAAAAGGAAGAATCGATACGGCCCGGGAATATTTTTGACAGTCGGCATAGTTTCGTATCCTTAATCCATTTAGTCGTCATGTTCAATTTACCATTTCTTGCAGAGTTTTTGAAGATAGAAAAATTATATAACATTATACATGGTGCAGCCGTATCTTTAATCAACCGAGGCTACACTGTCCCAATAAAAATACTCAATCCATCGTCTTTACAGCAACCAGTGTTTCAAGTATGTCTGTCATTGTGTTCCCCCATATGGTGATGATAGGAACGATTCCTGAGAAGTGCCACTGGTTTTTTATTCGATATTAGTCTGAGAAGCAGATTCTATGATATATCTGAGGTTACATGATTAATAATATGATATGGGGATACTGCATCTGCTCAGGTATCGATGGGAAAACTACAATCACGGCGTAAAGTAAACCGACTAATCCTCAATTGGAAACTGTATAGTAAACGAGGAGAATATAGAATCGAGCAATGCTTCGAAATAATCCTGACAAGAAATCTCTGTAACGCTCTCACTTTTGTATAGTTGTTCATGGATGAGGCTGATAGAATTTATCTGATGCTGTATGTCAGAAAGGTCGATCTCTGTTTCCGCGCCCTTAAGATTGATAAGAGAAGAAACCATAAGAAGGTTGTTTTTTACTCTGTGGTTGATTTCCTTCATGAGGTAATCTTTTTCGTCTAAGGCTGCCCGTATATTTTCTTCTGCCTGTTTCAGTTCTGTAATATCCTGAATGGTGCCCCTGAGGAAATGTCCTGCTGTGCCGCTTTTCTCATCAGGCTTACAAATAGCGCGTATCCATTTGACGATGTCACCGGGCAGTTTCAGTTTTAAGATAATATCATAGGGGGTGCCGTCATTTATTGCTTGCTGGATAGTTGTGTTGAAGATGGCAAATTTATCTGGTTCGTACATTCTTTTGTATTCGTCAATGTTAGGCGGTCCTTGTTCCGGGTCTCTATTATAGATCGCATACACTTGATCCGACCACACAGGAACACCGATTTCGGGATCAAATTGCCAATTACCAATAGCAGCAATATTTTGAGCTAATCTAAGATCTATGAGGCTGTTTTCAAGAGCTTCCTCTGCTTTTTTGCGCTCGTTCAAGATACGGCTTCCAGCGGTGGATAACCTCCTGGCGGTATTGGGGATCAGGATAAGCAAGAGAAAACCATTCGGCAGCCGTTTTTGGTTGATACCCAAACAGTTCTTGCGCGCTTTTACTCCAATAAAGGACCTTTTCGTGCTCCGTATCAATGACAGCAATAGGGAACGGGTTTGTATTGACGAGTGTGCGAAACCGTTCTTCACCCGCTTTAAGGGCTTGTTCAGCTTTCGACTTTTCAGTAATATTCCTGCTTATTCCAG
This sequence comes from uncultured Spirochaetales bacterium, assembly GCA_964543975.1. Classification (GTDB taxonomy): domain Bacteria; phylum Spirochaetota; class Spirochaetia; order SPDA01; family CAZJBZ01; genus CAZJBZ01. The sequence goes on along the minus strand of CAZJBZ010000143.1, from coordinate 9,008 downwards.
GTACACCAAGTATTGTATCATTCTCATCTTTAAGAGGAATTTTTACACTATCCAAGAAAAGAGTTTTACCGGAAATGGTGGCTGTATCTGTATTTCGAACAATCTTTCCGGTTAATGCTTCAAGATCGTCCTTTTCATATCCACATGTTGATCTCGGTCTGTTTTGGTCCCTCGATATCATAGACCCACGACGGTATCGTTTCCATCAGACTACCGGCGGTCCTGTAGAGTGATAGGGTGTTTTCAACCGGAGATTTGGCCTGTATCGCGTGAGAAGGTCCGAGAATTAGCCCTCCTTTCGGAAACAGCTTCAACCGCCGATATACTTCTCTTTCAACATCTTCGATCGTACCAAATGCAATCTCTTTCTGTACATCCATGCTTCCTTGAAAAATGAGTTGGTCCCCACAATTCCGAGCAAGGCTTTCAATATCATTTTCAGGTGTGGTAGGCTGAACAACATCGTAAACATCGAGACCGTTCCGCACATGTGCATCATCGTCCGAGCATTGTAGGAATGGACCATATCAAAATACATTCCATATTTCGGAGCAAAGCAGGTATCGAATATATCGAGGTTTATCATCTGCGTTAGTTGATTTCCTAAATCCTCACCGACATGCATAAAATCGATGAGGCCGTCTGCTTCCCGGAGGATGCGTTCGTGCAAGTTATAATAGAAGGAAAACCTGACATTCATGATCTCCTGAAGGACCTCGTTTCCATCCATTAGGTCCATAAGGACCTGTTCCATACCTCGTGCTCTGGAAATCCCGTTGATAAAATCCATATCCCCGGCCGTACCCGCGCAGACGGCGAATCCCGCTTCCCTGATATATCGTACGCCTCTTTTTGTATCGTAGAGTAGTCGAAGTAATCCGCTGTTGGAAAATGAGAACGGTCCAAATCCTTCAGTTCCGTGATTCCCTTAAACGGCTGGTAAACCGATTCGAGGTATTTGCCTCCTTCGAACTCCGCGTACTTGTATCGCTCTCCGAAATATCCCTCCACGCTCCCGTCCGGATATGTTTTTAATTCCGGTCCGACGTACCGTGGTTCGACATAGCGGAAATCGTCTCCTAAAACCGTCATCAATTGGTTATCGTTTGCCAGACCGAAATAGTCCCGAATTTCCGAATTCACCTCAGGCGCGCCCTCGTGCCTTACCGGTATTCTATCGAAACCTTTTCGTCCGCAACAGTTTAAAACCCGTTCTCCGGAAGTCATAATAGATTCTCCATATTTCTATTGGGTTGTATTCGGTACGATTTCGATCGTAATAGCCACAGTGGAATTGTATTCTTCTTCGAAAGTATACATCGCATTATCGGTAAAAGCTATTGCTTTAACCGAGAGGAAGGCATCCCTCAAATCTCCCATCTGTTTACACGATATGGAATCGATAGCTATTCCGTCAAAAAATTCATCAGCCTGTATTCTCGGTAGCGACAGAACGCTTCTCTTCCCTTGCTTCAAAACACTATTTTATGATAAGAGGGGGTATGAAAAGCTCGCTCTTTTTCTTCTTTGTTTTTCGCTTTTTTCTTCATTTCTCTGTTTGTTTTCTTCTCGAGCCGCACCCTCTTTTTGCTCAGAAAAAAAAAACGGAGGGACCAAAACACACTATAGAAACACAAATTGCTATGACGGGAAGCGAGGTCCTCTACGACGGCAGGGCCGATTTTCAATCGATCCGGGAAAAACGGATGATCGACAATTTCAGACATGTCACCTCCGCCATAGCCGATCCCGAGCCCAGCTTCTTCGGCCTTTGGGGGGCGGCACACATCCATCAGAGAAGCTGGAATAACGATACATGGCTTGCCCAAAGACTGCAGGAAGAAGAGAATTTCGGATTAAAGGACAAAGTGGTTTCTATCAAAATATTCTACGATGAAAGTCATTCCCTGTTGAAAAACCCCTATAGAATCGGTGTTCAGCAGAGTGAACGGTCAATTGTTAACACGCTGGAACCGTTCACGACGAAGGCAGCTCTTTTCCATCTCGCCGATACAGGGAGCCCCTTTACGACAACGAGCACCATTATCATCGACGGAAACGGAGGGGTAACCACAGACTATTTCCAGTTTGCGTTCTTCTTCGGGGTGCCGAAGCGTCCACTCCCTACGGCGGCACTGTTCAATAATCGGCGCCTTCCCTCTTCATTCCCACCTTCATCAAGAGCAGACCGATAGAAATCCGTTCCATAAAGCCCCACTGCCAGATCGCCTGTGTATCAACGCCTGTCAAATCACTTAAGAGCCGGCACCGGTCTCTGCCGAACCTGAGGGTGTCACCGGAAAGCAGTTCGGAACTCCAGTCCCGCATGGGGACCGCCTGTTAACGGACTACCGACCTGAATTTGCCACTCCTCTTGTAACTCACGGACAATGTCGCAGAGATTTTCCATCCAGGCAATTCCGGCGTCACCCAATGAGAGAGCTTTGCAACGTACTGGTCCGGGACGTTTGAATGAAGATGAATCCATTACCACTCCAGTGTTAACTCACGCTTTCCACTTCGAGAAACCGAGGTCCCCAACCGATTTCCTTCCCGGTCCAGCATCCTCTCCACCCATTCAATATCGTTCTCTTGGGCGTGGTTGAGTCGAAAATGATGAATGTGAAACGGTACGATCGTTAAAGAAGTAAGCGTTCCATCGGTCGGATCGAGCTCCGGCAGATACATTAAAGGGAGATCGTCCCTGTACTGCTCATGACCGCCGATGCCTTCATAGTCGTTAAGAAAATCCCCGCAACCGTAGAGGACCAGTTTTTCGCGATACGCCTCTATTCCCAGGGCATGATGGGACGAGTGGCCGTGGACCAGGTCAACTTCAGCGTCATCGATCAGTGCGTGTGCAAACCTTCTATGATCTGCGGGTATTTTGTATCCCCAATTTCCTCCCCAGTGTATTGATGCAATGACGATATCCCCCGGTTTCTTTGCCGCTTCAACCTTAGCTTTAACTTTGTTCACCCGCTTTTCCGATAAATCCGAAAGGAGGTTGATTCCCGGCTTTGTCTTTCCAACGCCGCTTTTACCGGCAGCCCAATCGGGAGAAATACCGCTGCTTTCCAGCCCAAAGGCGTAAACGAGGACCCTTCCCTTATCCGGCACATCAAAAACAGCAGGGGCCGAAGCCTCTTTCTCGTTCCTTCCCGCACCCGCGTACAGAATACCGCTCTTGTCCAAAGTATCGCACGTTTGCAGCAAACCGTTATAGTCCCAATCCAAAACATGATTATTTGCCAACACACAAATATCGATCTTTGCAGCTGAAAGACAAGGGACGTTATAAGGATGCATCCGGTAATGGATCTGTTTCCCCTTCCAAGGGCTGCCGTAATCGGTAACGGCCGTTTCCAGATTGATCAGGCGGCAATCGGGGCTTCGCCTTTCCAGTTCCCGCAAAGCCTCGCCCCAAATGTACGAGAAATCGACAGGATAGGAGATAGGGCCGTTCGTCTTTTCCGCTATTTCCACATATCCCCGCGCGCTTTTCACGTGCGGTTCATGGATGGTAGCTTCCCCCGGATGGGGCAAGATGTGGTCGATCCCCCTGCCCGTCATCACGTCCCCTGCCAGATAGAGAGTGGTTTCGTCATTACTGTTGGGTTCGTTGTTTTCCAAAGTTAAAACTCGAGGGGACCCATCAAGTAATAATCGAATGTCTTCGGCAATTGGTCCGCCGTAAACGGTTTTTTCATGTTCCGCTGTATCGCTTCCTGCAGTTGTTTGACCGGAATGCTGCTTCTTGAAACCTCACGATAGACGGTAAGTGCTTTTTCTCTCTCCCCGGTCAAGTCGAGTGCCCTCGCGTACCACAATGACAAGGCGGCATCCTTCACCGGTGAAAAGAGATGTTCTTCACGAAGCGACTGTAAAACTGAAACCGCCTCCCGATAGTCTCCCTTAATCAGGAGGATGATTGCGCGGACATAATCGAAACTGGGGTCAGCATAATGTGAGTATGCCTCCTTCAACTGTCGTACGGACCTTGTCAATCTTCCTTTATTTAATAGCTCCTGAGAAAGGCTTACATGATAGAGGGCATTTTTTGCCTCCTCATCGATCGTTTCCATTTTGGTTCCACGGACAACAGGCCGGGAAGATTTCTTGTATTGCTGAAGCCGCCGCTGCGGACCTTCGCTGCTCGTGCCGGTTGCTACTTCTTCATGATAATTGAAACCGATATACGTATTATAACAGGCCGCCGGTGGTCTCCCGCCAGCCACCCAGAAGTTTCCGCTTTCAGGTTCGAACACCGCACTAGACAATGTAAAATTTTGGGCGGGAAAATCTCCTAACAGCCGTGGTTTCTTGGTCCCCCGGTCAAGATTGCAGGAAAGTGTATCGACAACGGTTTGTATATCAACACGACCGTAATTGTCTTCAATAATATCTTTTATCAAGCGATACCGTCCTATGGTATATTCCCTCTCCAAAGAAAACTCCAACTCCTTCTGCTTCATGAGCGGGTTAATATAGTGGTTTGTCTGGACGTGGAAATCGAAATCTTCGGTCATGGGGACGATAACTGAACGTTTCGAATCCACCTCAACCGAAAAAGCCTCGTCCTTATCGGCAAACACAATCGTGTGGGGGGAGGCACAAGCGTACGCTTCTTTCTCGAGCAGCCGCCGGAGACTCTCGAGACCGTCGGTCCTGGTGAACAGATAGTGGTTAAAATCGAGAAACGTCATCAATTTTCGGGAGTAATTGCGAGAAAGACAAACAAAACCACTCATTGCTACGCCTGAGCTATTCATCCCGGTAAGGCCGTGGCCAGGAAAACCGGCGGTTGAGATATAGACATACGGCTGCTTCAACCGTTTCTGCCAATCGAACGTACCGTCGGACAGTTCGCCTCCAATGCCTATAACGAAAATGGCTCCGTATTTCTCGGCCAATTTTCTCTCCCTCCCTTTCGGAGAAAGATCCGGGTAAAGTGAGCGGGACTCTTCCGTGTGGATAAAAGTGATCTCTTCAGGAAGGCCCGCTTCAACACCGGGATAGTGTTTTCGAACAACAAACTCCGTCCTTTTGATCACGGCGTAGATCCGGCGCACCGTCTCCATCAGAAAACCGATATTCCATGGTCCTCCCCCATGCTCAGCTCCCAATCCCACTGGTCCACATAGATGGAGTGGGTGCTGTCGATTTGATCGTCAGGCCGTATCGCGTTCATATCGGCATAGATACCGAAACCGGGCTCCATCCCATAATCCGCCAATACCATCCGTTTCCATTTGGCGAGTGACTGTACCATCTCAACTTCCAACCCGTCGAGGTTTTTAACCGGAAAAGAAGCGGGCCGTTCGACACCGTTAAGATCGTCATTAATACCGGTCCCTCTAGGAACAAAGAGAGGCGCGGTAATACGTCGAAGGCGAAGTTCGGCGGACAGACTCTGTTCGTAAAAATCTTTTATCAATTTAATCGCCTGTTCCGTCTGTTTTAAGGTGAGAAGCGGTTTATAATTAAGAGGAATTGGACTGTCCATTGATTTTTACGGTAGAGTAATAGAGATGCTCTGTCAATTCGGCGCAGGTCCGTCTAATCCATTTGTATTATGTACTTCGGCCTTTTTTCTCCTCATATTAATAATAGATACACTAGGTGGAGGGAGGCCCTACGCCGTCACCACAATCTAATAGGAAGTTATCTATGGACATAAAAAAGCAATCCTGATATTAACACTATTATGGAGCAGCCCATTCTTTCTGCTGGGCGCCGGAATGCAGGAGGGAACGCAAACGATCGGCGGTCCCACTGAAAACGCACAAAACCTAATCGCTAAAGAACCGTTATTGGCGCCGGCTGCCGATCTCGAACAACAGCCGGGAATTACGTTAATATCTCCTAAAGATTATTTACTCTTCCATTTTATCTTAGTATCTTATGTGACAAGTTATAGAAGGCCTCGCCATGAAATTAAGACCAAAAAATCTGTCCGAAATAGATATCCCGGAACAACTCTATAAAGATCTGGACCGAGACATAAGAAGATCACGGCTTCCCGGCCAAATACTCCGTATCGCTGTTCTAATTATATCCGCGGCGGTATTTGGCTCGGCGGCGGTGGGAATCCCGGTCCATATCGTTGTGCAAAAACAAAAGAAAATTAACTCACTCGAAGAACAAAATAGGCAAGCTGTGACAAAATACGCCGAAGAGATCGAATCTCAAGAGAGGGAAATAGTTCAGTTTAAAACCCTCTATGAAAAAGGCATCCGTGAACTAGAAAAAAAAATAGACCGCATCGAGCACAACGCCCCCCATCTGTTGACCGATACAAAGGCAATTCTCAATAAGTTCAAGAATGCCGCGGGATCCACTGCGGCGATCGAAGATTCAAAGATTGAAGAACTACTTTACTTGGTCTCCAACCATCCGGAGACGGTCGATGAAGCTATTTACCAACGCCTTATCAACAATTTCGGAATAGCTAATTACAAGCCGAAGTATCCCTTTTTTCAACACCCCCTTGCCGAAAACGGCCGCACCATCGTTACTTCCGAATTCGGCAGGCGACTGTTAGTGAAAAGAATAGAAGATAAGACGGTCCTACAGAAACGGTCCGACGGTAGTTACATCTTGGAGGGATATGGAGGCGGCTGGGTGTTTAAACAGCTGGAGGGACAGGAGTTTTTATCGAAATCCCTCTACCATTCCGCGTACGATGTGGTGAATGATACCAACGCCGCGGTGTACGCCAGACATGACGGTCGAATCATCGCCGATTTCGATAACTACCGTACCTATGGAAGGACGATTTTCTACGAATACCGAGAGGACGGACATATCTTTCGTGAACAGCTTTCCCACCTCGAATACGGACCGAAAAAATTCGAGAGGGGAGGACCCGTACGGGCAGGTGAAATATTAGGATACGTCGGAGAGACCGGCCACACCACCGGTCCCCACCTTCATTGGGCGGTTTGGAAATTGGACCCCGAACATCCCGAACGGTGGATTGCAGTCGATGTCTATTCCAACAAAATTTTAAAGTATAAAAACATCGTCTATCTCGACAACATGCTGAAGTAGAGACGGCAGGAGGCTATCATCACCTACCCTTCTTCCCTATCCGTGTTCCTTTTGTCTCTTGTTGACAGAACTATAATAATCAATACGGTCCACGTTCATAAGACCAACATCATGAAGAAACTGGACATCCACACCAGACCGGTCTTATTCGATACGGTATGCGGGGACGATTAATCCCTCCTGTTGTGTAATCGCCGACACAGCCCCGGCCGGGGCGTGCACCCGAGAAACCACTAGTTATTGACTTTTTCCTACTTTTCTTTTTTACTGCGCTTTTCGGTGTCTTTTTTCCGTTCTTCGGCGAGGGATTCAATATTCTGCTTAAACGAAGGATAGCGTGTCAGGATGCGGTCGAAGGTCTCTTTATCGAGGCGGTAAAGATCGCAATACTCACGAGCTTTGATGGTTGCCGTTCTCGGTGTGCTGAGAAGGAGGGCGATTTCTCCGAAGAATTGACCGTCGGTGAGAGTAGCATACCGCGTCTGTTCATCGACTGAGAGAACATCCACGGAACCCTTGCTTATAAAAAACATGTCAAACCCCACCTCGCCTGCTTTGACAATATTATCGCCCGGAGTAAAAACAACAGGCTGCATATTCATGATGATGTCTTTGATCAGTTCTGAGCTTGCGCCTTTAAAGATGGGGACTTTTTCGATAATGTCTTTATTAAGATAGAGCGCTACCGACTCCTGCAGCGGGGCGGGAAGGTCCTCCAAAACGGAAGTCTCATCGTATCCTCTTCTGCTTTCCCACAGATAGTTGTAGTAGTCGTTTATCTTTTTCTGCATGTCGGACGGTATATTTCTGTATTTGAGAAACGTATTGACTTTGTCCAATTTTTCTTTAAATTGGGTTTTGGCAATGTCGATATTCGCAATGAGGTTGGCAATATTACCAATGACCAAACCGTACATACCGGCACCCAATATCTCTATGAAGATAACGTAAAGAATTTGAATGTTGCCTTCCGGTGTGATATCTCCGTAACCGATGGTAGTAAGGGTAGTGATCGTCCAGTAGAACGATTCGATATAGCGGGAAACGAGCGGCATCTCCGGACTGTACTCGTTTAAGAATATCCATCCGCAGGAGACAATGTGTGCGGCTAAGAGTATCCAAAAAATAAGAAGAAACAGCCTTAAAATAGCCGGATTGACACTGGTCCCGCCAATCTTCTGCAGCGTAGGCCTGACCCTCATCAATTTGAGGAGGACTAAAAGCCTGAACAGGTGGAGAAAACTTTCGTTCGGAAGACGTAACGAGAACAGAAGAAGACCGATCGGCAGTGCGGCCAAGAGATCGACGAAAAACCATCCTTTCAGGTAGGTTTCAGCGACCTTCTTTTTGTCTGTAATTATTTTTCCCTGACTTCGGTAACCGGTGTAGAAGCGTAAAACAATATCTACTGTGAAAGTAAGAGTTATGAGAATGGCCCCGATAAAACTGAGTGTTTTTATTTCATCCAGAAAGACGATAGAGAGGGGGACTTCTATTGCCGCGAATATGGAAATAACGAGTACATAGAAATCCCATGTCCTTTTTTTTCTGCTTTCCGGATGTATCATGTTCTTTTCATTATCGAAAGATCAGCCTATAAGGATTAGCGGAATTCGTTCCAATCAAGAGGGTCCCTGGTGGAGGGCTGTTACCCGGTTTCCGCCGCAACAGTTTTTTTTGGAATAAGGGCTATAAAGTAACTGACCACGAGTAGTCCCATCAAAAGAGCCGGTGCGACCAGTCCGACGGTTATAGTGGTACGTTCGGCGATAAAACCGACGAACCATTGGAAGATCATCGCGCCCGCTCCCGCACCCATGGTCATGATGCCGGTGACGGTCCCCGCCCTTTCGGGTTCTCTCGAATTGATTTCGGCCATGACGTTGGGGAAAATACCGGACATGCAGAGCCCGATGATAAAAAGACAGGGATAGACGGCATAGAGGCTTTCCAAT
>CAZJBZ010000142.1:8232-10665 GCA_964543975.1 uncultured Spirochaetales bacterium | reverse complement strand
CTTCTTTGTATCCATTCTTCTGCGCAGCCGCAAAATGAGCGAGGCCTGACGAGGGTGGGGGGGGGAAGGTATGAATATTAGTGTTTCCAATCTTCACTTTGCGTATCACGATACACCAATCTTTTCCGATTTTTCCATCGATTTTCCGGACAGCGGGCTTGTAGGGCTAATCGGAGAGAACGGCAGTGGAAAATCGACATTCATCAAGACCGTCAGCGGCGTCTATATCTCGATACAGGGTAAAATTACCTACAACGATGTGGATATCAAGACGCTCAACCCGCAAGAAAGGGCGAGATTGATCGGCTATGTCCCCCAGCATGGGATCGTGGACGGTAACACCATCGTTTACGATTACATTATGTTGGGAAGAAAACCGTATTTCGACTGGAAGGAACGTCCCGAGGACCACCTGGTTGTGGAACGGCTGCTCGCTGAATTGGACCTTGAACCGCTCGCCTTTCGTACGACGGGGAATTTAAGCGGCGGTGAGCAGCAGAAGGTACTCATAGCCCGAACACTCGCCCAATCGACACCGGTCATCTTTCTCGATGAGCCTACCAGCAACCTCGACATTCGATATCAGAGCGAACTGCTTACCCTCCTGCGACGGAAGGTGGAGGAGGAGGGGCTCGTGATCATCATGGCCATTCACGATCTGCACTTGGCCTACCGCTACTCGGACAAGCTGCTCCTCCTGAAAAACGGGGAGTTGCTCGCGTACGGCGATCCCGAACAGGTGATCTGCGAGGAAAACATCAAAGAGGCATTTTCTATCGATAACACGATCATCCGTGCGGGGGAATACCGGTTTGTCGTGCCTAAATAATGCCGTCGGGCCCGTTGTACGTTTCGCTCGGGCGATTGTCCAACCGGACGGCCTGATACGCTTTCTTTCCGATTACCGCGGCACCGATGAGGTTGGCGTTTCCTCCCTGCTCGTCGATGACCGAGGGGCGAAGATAGTTCGTTAGTCCGGCTTCTGCGAGTACGATTTGAGCACGCGGCCCGAAATAGGGGAGGGCCCGGGACGGTTTCCCTCCGATACAGACAGGCGCGCCGGAAGGCAGTCCCTCTTTTTCAGCGGCGGTGATAATACGACGAGCCGCTTCACCGAAAAGTGAACCGAAAATTCGGTCCGTGACAACCGCGGTTTCATCTCCCCGCTGAGAAAGGGAGGTGATATATTCTCCGAAATCGCCATTCGGAAGGGAGGGGAAGGTGCTTCGATCGACGCTCGGTGGCTGGTCCCTTCCCGAAATAGCCTGAAAGAGTCGTGCTCTTCCCGGTCCGGAGAGGACAACTTCGGCACGAAGGGTATTGCGGTTTCCGTCGGGACCTGCCGGTATTCCGTCCTTCGGTTCGAAAGTGGTGCGTAATAAGGTTTCAAGCCGGTCGTACGCTCCCCCGATGCCGGCGAGCAGTTCGCGAAGATACTCCTTTTCAAGGGGCACAACAAAACCCGGTTCAGTGGTTGGATGCATCGAACCGTCTATCCCGTCCCAATCCCGTACTGGAAACTTGACCTCTCCCTCACTGCTTATCCACGCCCCCCCCCATCCGCCGCCGAATACCCAATAGAGCAGCTCCGTCTGCAGAATATTCCACTCGGCGAGAGCTCCGGCGTTGGCATCATTATCGATTCCCACCGGAAGCCCGAAGTGGTCCCTCAGGTCTTTCGTCAGATTATGCCCTTCGAAATGGGGCAAATTATGCACTCTTTGAAAAGAACCGTCCCCTTTCAATATGCCCGGGGTGGAGATGCCGATTGCAGTCGGGCGGGTCGAAACCGATGGGGCGGGTACCCCCGGTGGGTCCGTTACCGATTCGATTACATCGATCAGAGTGCCGCGATATTGTCTGTATGTTTCACCGTATTTTTCCCGCGGGACAACAACAATATCTCCATTAATCGACGAGATCCCCAGCGTGCGACCGGCTGAAAACCAAGCAATTCTGGTTCCGGCGCCGGCCCCTATGTCGACAGCAATTATCGTCACGGTGTTTCTCCTGTCGCCATTATAGTACTGAGGGTTGAAGACCATGCCAACCCCGAATTATTTCGAGCTGCCGTGTTACGATGAGGGGCGGAAAATTCTTGACCTTCCCCCGTTTTTTTATTTATTTTTACTAAAGCAAAAGCCACCTGCTCTGCAGGTGGTTGTTGACTTAGCAATCACGTGAGGCAATTGCCATGAGGAATATTACCATGATTCAGGTCGAGGAGTTGACGAAAAATTACGGTGAGGTCCGGGCGGTAGACGACATCACCCTTTCCGTCTCTAAAGGAGAAATAGTCGGCCTCCTCGGTCCCAACGGTGCCGGGAAAACCACCACCCTGCGCATACTGACCGGGTATTTGAAACCGACCGGCGGGAGGAGAGCCTTCTTAAACTCGAAAACGTATATAACAACATTGAAGCTAAAATAAAA
>CAZJBZ010000142.1:5761-8222 GCA_964543975.1 uncultured Spirochaetales bacterium | reverse complement strand
GGCGGGACGGTTTTCGTAAAGGACATGGATGTCCGGCAATTTCCGATCCGGATCAAACAGGCAATCGGTTATCTTCCGGAATCCGCGCCTCTCTATCCCGATATGCTTGTTTTCGACTATCTTGACTATGTCGCCGATATTCGGGGGCTTACCGGAGAGGGAAAGATGAAGAGGATTGTGCACCTCGCCGGTCTCTGCGGCATAGAGGAGGTGATGCACAAACCGATCGGTACCTTATCCAGGGGCTACAACCAGCGTGTCGGTTTGGCCTATGCCATGATGAGCGATCCCGAAATCTTGGTCCTCGATGAACCGACGTCCGGCTTAGACCCGAACCAGATTGTTGAAATACGAAACATCATCAAGGAGATCGGTCGGAAAAAAACAGTAATATTCTCCACCCATATATTGAGCGAGGCCGAAGCGACGTGCGACAGAGTGGTTATCATCAACAAAGGGAAAATAGCAGCGGACGGGACCACGTCCCTGCTTCAAGATATGGGGGGGACGGAGCATGCGCTTCGGATTTCTCTTTCAGGTACAAACGTCGAAGAGCTTCGGTCCGTATTTTCAAGTATTGCCGCCGTCAAAGCGGTTACACGGGAAGAGTATCCCGAAGTAATCGGGACCCCGCCCGAACACCAACCGGAAACTTCAGATGAAACTGCGGCAACCGTTCGCGTCACCTCCAACGGTGATGCGCGAGAGCAAATCTATGATTGCATCAAATCGAAGCCGTGGGTCCTCCTCGAATTCTCTCAAGAGAGAAAATCGCTGGAGCATATCTTCAGAGACCTTACAAAGGAGAGCGGGAAATGAGTGCGGCAAATACATTCATCATATGTAAGCGGGAATTTCGATCTATGTTTTTATCTCCTATAGCCTATATTGTTCTTACGGTTTTTCTTATCGTCACCGGATGGTTTTTCTTTTCCACATTCTTCCTCATCGGCAGGGCGGACATGAGAGACTTTTTTTCCCTCCTCCCTCTGGTTTTTGCCTTTACCCTGCCCGCCGTTACCATGAGGCTCTTCTCGGAGGAATACAAAACGGGGTCCTTCGAGATGATTGGGACCCTTCCCGTATCGACCTTCCAAATTATCGCCGGCAAATATCTGTCCGTAGTGGTTATGGTTGCCGTTATGCTGTTGCCGACCCTTTCCTATCCTCTGTTTATCTCCAGTGTTGGTGAGTTGGATACCGGGCCGATTATCGGCGGTTATATGGGAGCGCTTCTCTTAGGCGCGGCGTACGGTGCAATCGGACTTTTCGCCTCTTCTTTAACATCGAACCAGATCGTAGCGTTTATCATCAGCGTTGCCGTCTGTTTCGCTCTAACTTTGATAGACGGGATGTTGATTCTCTTTCCCGATGCCCTTACCAATTTTCTCCAGTTTTTGAGCGCCCGTTATCATTTCAGCACCGTTGCAAAAGGTATTATCGATTCTCGCGATCTTATCTATTTTCTCTCAATTATCGCCGTAGCACTCTACACTACCTACTTTATCCAAAAGGAACGTCAGTAAAGGGGGCCATACTATGAAGCTGCAGACTGGTGATAGAATAATCCGTTTCCTGCTCTTTCTTGCCGTTGTCGTGCTATTGAATAGTGCAGGCGCCACCCTTTTTTTTCGTTTTGATATTACTGAGGGAGATATCTATGCATTAAGCGATTTGAGTAAAGAGGTGGTAGGCGGTCTTGAAGAACCGCTTACGATCAAGGCCTTTTTTACCGAAGACCTTCCGCAGCCGTATAACAATTTAGAACAGCGGGTCCGCGACCTTCTCGAAGAGTACAGCGTCTCCGCGAATAACTATTTCAACTACGCCGTCCATACCATCAAGCCGGACGCGGAGGAATCGAATGAATATAAGGAGATGGCACGGGATTACGCCGTTTATCCTATCCGGATACAGAACGTGGAACAGGATGAGGTAAAACTCCAGAGCGGCTACATGGGGATCGCTTTTATCCATGGTGATATGATCGAAACAATCCCTGTTCTGCAATCCACCGAAAACCTGGAGTACACAATAACCACCACGATTGAAAAGATGATCGAAAAAACCTCCGCCCTTCTTGCCCTCGATGGGCCGATCAAGGTCAATCTCTACTTATCGCGGGATCTCTATAATGTAGGTCCGGAACTGGAGCACTATCCGGATACAGTACAGTCTGTGGTGGCTGAATTGAACAAAGAGAATTATGATAAAATCTCCTATTCGTCTATTAATCCGAGCGGGGCGGTCGGCGGCTCCGACGGTCCCATCGACGAGCAGACACTGAAAGAGAAATATAAGCTTACTCCGCTTATCCTAAAGCGGGGACGGGGCGGCAGCGAAACCAGCACGGAAACCTTTGCCCATATTGTTGTCGAACATAACAACAATTATCGGACCATCAATGTGCTGGAAAAAAATGTCTTCGGCTATCAGATTGTCGGCAAGGACCAGCTTAAAG
>CAZJBZ010000142.1:0-5751 GCA_964543975.1 uncultured Spirochaetales bacterium | reverse complement strand
GCAGTGGACAGGATCGTCGGTATCAATAAAAAGTTGGGAATTGTTACCGGTCACGGTACATCCCCGATCGAACAGAATCTGGGAATGCAGGACCAAAATGCCCCTTCCTTTCGCAATTTTAACAATCTACTCTCGGAAACCTACACGCTTAAAAATATCAACCTCAAAGAAGAGCCGATACCCGACGATATCGAAACGCTGATAATACCGGGGCCGAAAGAACAGTTCTCAGAATGGGAGCTGTTTCAAATTGATCAATTTCTAATGAAAGGTAATTCGGTGGGGTTTTTCATCGATACCTATCAAGAGCTGATGCCTTCCCAAGGTAACGCTCAGAGAGGACAACAGCCGGTATATATTCCGATCGATACCGGGCTCGACAAACTTCTCGGCCACTACGGAGTGGAAGTTGAAAAGTCATACGTGATGGATGAGGAATGCTATATACGACGGACCGAAGCCGCACAGGGTGGTGTGCAGGAAATACCGTTCTACAATGCGCCTCTGTTACAAACGGAATCAATCAACAACGATGTCTCTTTTTTAAAGGACATTAAAGGTCTGGTTTTACTCAATGTGTCCCCGCTTCGTGAAAAAGGTGATGTGCAGCCGGAGGCGAAACAACTGCTCGCCTCCTCGGACAAGGCGTGGGAGATGTCCGAGCAGATCAACCTCTATAATCCGATGATGATATCACCACCCCCTGCCGAAGAGAGACAAACCTATCCCCTGGCATATCTTCTCGAAGGTCCCTTTGATAGTCGGTTTGATAAAGCTTCTCTCCCCGGTCCGGTTCCGCGGGACCCGGATGAAGCGGGGGAGGGGACCTCTGCCGATCAAGCTGATGACGTGATCGTCACCTCCGAAGAAGCGGAACGGGACGTCGATTTTCTTTCGAGCACGGAAGGAGGAAAACTGTTTGTTATCGGGACCAGTACGGTCCTGCAGGACAATCTGTTGGACCCTGAGGGAAGGTCGTCGAACAGCATGATGATCTTGAATGTCATCGATTATCTGAGCGGACGAGAAGATTACGCAATCATGAGGGGAAAAGGGCAATTGTACAATCCTCTCCGTGAGGTGGAGCCGTCGGTAAAAACCTTCATAAAGACATTCAACATTGTCGGTCTACCGATTATCGTTATTCTTGTCGGGCTTATCGTGTGGTTTCGGTGGATGGCGCGAAAAAAACAGATACGGATGATGTTTTCGGTAGCGAGGGAGAGAGGCTAAAGGATGAAAAACAGATTGTATCTTATAACGTTGAGTGTCCTTGTCGCAGCACTCGGTCTCTATATCATACTGAGAGATACCAATAAAATACAGTATCAATTACCTGCAATCGAATCGATCAAAAAAGAACAGGTTACCACAATCACCTACACAAAAGGTGATAAAACCGTGACGCTAAAGACAGATCAGGAAACATGGACAATTCAGCCCGAAGGTTTTCCCGCCGATGCTTCTCAGGTTGACCGGCTTGTGAAAGCCGTGCTTGATGTTGCCCCCGTCGACCTGGTTTCGGATAAAAAGGCGTATGAAAAATATTCTTTGGACGAGCACGAAAGAATTGAAGTAGCTGTTTTTAGCAGCGAAGAGGAGCAATTAACTTCGTTTTATCTCGGTAAAGAATCGTCCTCCGGAAGATACACCTATATGAAACTACCCGACGATCCGAATATCTACTCCACGCGGGGAAGTCTACGGAGGCACTTTCTTTTTGATGAGGAGGCACTACGAGATAAACAGGTCCTCTCTTTTAACGCTGAGGATATTACGAGGATCGTTTTTGAAAATGATGATACTTCGCTCCTCATAAAACTGCCGGCTGAGGAATCCCAATCCCCCGACGGTTTTGTATGGAAGGACGAAGAGGGCACGATAATTGAAGCCCCAAAAGTCGACGATTGGCTGAAGCGTGCGGCACTGCTTAAGTGTAAAAATTACGGTTCCCCTCCTCAGGAAACGGAAAAGATCGCTGTGATTGTTTTGACCGACGTCTCCGATAATCGGCACACACTCACGCTCTATGAAAAGGATGAGAACGGTTATCCGGCAGCATCGAGTATGACCGATTATCAGTTCTATCTTTCACCCTATATCGGCGACGTACTACTGGAACTGTTTCAATGATTCGCTAAAAGTCGGGCCGGTCAGTGTGTATCGGTCCTCTTCCCTCCTCCCTTGACCTTTCCTCCGCAGTCGATACAATGGCATGATCAACGACGGAAGGAGGTGTCTATGAACGGGAAGGAGAAGAAGGTGGCTGACCCTCTTCGTTTTGGATTGGTGGGTGCCGGTATATGGGGAGAAGCCCACGCGGAGGTTTATTCACAAAGTCCGTTTTCCCTGTTCTCAGCGGTCTGTGATGTCGACCGCGGGAAGGCGGAAAATCTGGCCGGCCGGTTCGGTCCGGGTGTCGAAGTGTTTACAGACGCGAAACTGATGTTTGAAGAGGCGGATATCGATGCGGTGGGAATAGCCACTCCCGATTTCTTGCACCGAGAAGTTGCGGTTGCCGCCGCGGAGGCCGGCAAGCATATCTTCTTGGAAAAACCGTTGGCCACGACACTAGAGGATATCACTGCAATTACCGAGGCGGTCAAAAAAAACAAGGTCCGGATCATGGTCGATTTCCACGCCCGCTGGAACCCGGCGATGTATCAGGCGAAACAATCGATCGCTCAAGGTGAGTTGGGAAGCATTGTATCCGCCTACTTCAGATTAAACGATACGGTTTTCGTTCCCACCGAAATGCTTTCGTGGGCTTCAAAATCTTCCGTGCTCTGGTTCTTAGGCAGTCATACGGTGGATACGCTGCGGTGGTTTTTCGAAGATGAGGTAAAGAGGGTATATTCTGTTTCCCGCTCCGAGGTCTTAGTGAAAAAGGGAACCGATGTTCCGGATATCTATCAGTCGATCCTCGAGTTTCGATCGGGTATAATTGCAACAATAGAGAATAACTGGATCGTTCCGAATACGCAGCCGAACGTTAACGACATAAAAATTAACGTCCTGGGGACGGAAGGGATGGTGGATATCGATCTTACCAACCACGGAGTGGTCAAACGGTTTTTAAAGGACGGCCACGATATGCCTGATCTGTTCGTCAAACCCCATATCCACGATCGACACCGAGGTTTTGCCTATTGGTCGATGTATGATTTTGTCGAACGGCTGTATGACGGCAGTGAGTTCTTGGTTGGACTGCAGGACGGAATCAATGTTACCAAGGTCGTACTGGCTATTATGGAATCGGCACAAAAAAGAATGCCGGTAGAAGTCAACTATTAGGTCAAGGGGCCCGCATGCTCGAAAATTATAAAATAATCAACAACAAAGTAATACTTCGAATAAGGGGGAGGCTGTACGATACCTCCGAAGAATTGATTGGGAGCAGATTGTTTCAAGAGATTATCTATCGGGCGGTACGAGAGCTGCAGATACGAGATTCGGTCCTGCTTACCATGTTTAAGAGCAAAAACCCGGGAGAAGATGAAATAGATCTTTTTATCAAGATACTGCAGCAGTTGACGAAGAATACAGCCTCCGAAGTGGAGATACTCTTTCCGGAGGCTGCCTATCTTTTCCGGGCGGACCCGCTGTTAAGCGATTTTGTCGAGTACCTTTACAATTATTGGCGAGAATACGAACGGTACGTTCTCTGTGATTCGGTCGAAGGGGACTCTCTCGATAAAAGGCCGTACAGGGCGTTTATCGATACGGTGGGGACCCTTTCCCATCTGATGCGGAAAACCTACCGCGACATCGAAGAGAACCTCACCGGCACCCATCCCCGGGTTTACCGTCAGGTGGAAGCGGGGGCGGAGTTCGGTACCATCTCTATCCCCCTGAATATCCCATTCCCGGGACGACAGTTTGACAGACTCAAAAAGGTCAATGTGATGCGGCAGGTTTTGATGAACCCGCCCCTCATTCTGGAACCGCCTATGAACAAGCGGACCGGACAGTTTCTCAAAATCGATGTTAATCCGCTCTCGGTTGTCCATTTCAATCCCCAGGAGTGGCTCTGTTACCCCGCCAGGGTGGGCAAACTCATTATCCATGTTTTCATTCATGAGAAGTTTTTTGAACTCGGCTTTTCTCTCGGCAACCTGTTCGATATGGCCGAAGACCATGAACTGGAGCGAAAACCGGACGCTGTCTATCTTTTCGGTGTGCCGGGCGGTGAGTTGGATTCTTTGGCTTCGTCGCCGACCCTTTTCTATGACGACGACAAGACGGATATGCTGGTCGCGGCGTGCCCGAACAGAGATGAGTTCGGTTATTTCGGCTATTTGAAGAAGATGGTCCTGACTCTGCATAACATCATCGTGATGAAACAGGGCAATATGCCGTTTCACGGGGCCCTGGTAAAAATCATTTTAAAAGGCGGCAACGCGGCGACGATGCTTCTCATCGGTGATACCGGTGCCGGGAAATCGGAAACACTGGAAGCGTTGCGCGGAATAGGGGCCGAGATGATCAGTGACATCTTCATCATTGCCGACGATATGGGATCGCTTGTTCTCGAGGAATCCTCCGTGGTCGGGTATGGGACTGAAATCGGCGCTTTTCTCAGGATTGATGATCTTCGACCCGGATACGCGTTCGGTCAGATAGACCGTTCAATCATCATGGGTGCCGGGAAAACCAACGCGCGGATCGTGCTGCCGGTTACCACCTATCAAAACGTCATCCGCGGTTTTCCAATAGATTTTATCCTCTACGCGAACAACTACGAAGAGATAGATGACGACCATCCCATCTTTGAACGGTTCGATGATGCCGAAACCGCGTTGAATGTGTTCCGCGAAGGGACGGTGATGAGTAAGGGGACCACCACTTCAACCGGTATAGTCCATTCCTACTTTGCCAACATTTTCGGACCGCCTCAATATCGGGAGCTGCATGATAGAATAGCGGAACAGTTTTTCGATTCGTTTTTTGAAAGAAAGATTTGTGTCGGACAGATGCGCACCAGATTAGGCATTCCCGGGTATGAGATGAAAGGTCCGGAAGAGGCGGCGCGCGAGCTGTTAAGAATAATACAGGGCGATGGACCGTCATAAGTGTTGAACCGGACGGCGCATAAAAATGCAACGCGGGACCAATCGGCATGGAAATAATTCGTGCACTCACTCTGTCGGAGCTCCTGCCTGTGGTGGCGATTTTAACGGGGAGTGCGTTTATTCAGGGAACGGTCGGGTTCGCCTTCGGTCTTTTTGCCGTCCCTTTGCTGGTAGGAATCGGCGTTTCGCTGCCCCTCGCGGTCCCCATGGTAAGTGTCGCGATGATCTTTCAAACAGCATCGGGGGTTGTAAAACATCGAACATCGCTTTATCCTCGGTCCCTTGTGGGCTATCTTTTTGTTCATGGTGCCGTTACAGCTGGTGTTCTATCGTTTTGGTTTTGGGCCGGTGGTGTGGGAAGGCGTACTTCAGGGAGTGATCGCCTTTCCCCTTGTCTTAGGAGGTACGTACCTCGGCATTAAGATTGGTGACCGTCTTAATCGACGGACCTTGACCACTACCGCTACCATCATCCTTTTTATTATCGCGCTTCAAGCGGTCCTTTCACCGTGGCTCCCGCTTCCCGGGTAAGTCCAACACTGTCGAAATGATGAGTGCTCCACGATAAACTCGGGTGGCACGGGTGAGTATGGATAAAAAAGTAAAAAAGTAAACCTCCGGCCCTTTGGTCTTCCCGGTATTTTCTGATACAATGTAGAGAATCTGACTGCGGACCAAC
>CAZJBZ010000141.1:0-10670 GCA_964543975.1 uncultured Spirochaetales bacterium | reverse complement strand
GAAGAACACCCCGCCGTTCTCGTCGAGCGCGACGAGACAGTCGCTCAACGGTACGTTTACCGATAAAGTTGAAAAACGCAAAGAACTTGTTAGTGAAATAGACAGTCAGGTCGACCGTGGAATTCGAAATATTCTCGATTATTTTGAAGCAATAGGTGGCGAAACCGATAAACAGCATCGAAGAATGATGCATTTTCCAAGTGAGACGATCATCCTTTTCAAGCTTCTCAGAACTGCATGTAGCCGCATCGGTGTTGTCCTGGAAATAAAGGAAGCCGGTGATTTTTCCGCTGAGATTGACCCGTCGGCTCTCCTCTCCGGATTGGGGACGATCATTCTAAAATGCGTATTACCTACAAAGAAAGATGAGAAGAATACTCCCGTAGTAATGCAAATTGGTAATGAACATGGTAAGCCGGAGATCAGACTTGGATGGCAGAGGAATAGTGAATATGACTCTTCGGTACTGGAAGCAAAGGACCTCTGTTCCTCTTATTCAGCGGAAGAAACCGGCTTCAAATACAAGACGCAGTTTAATGAAAGTAGTATAAAGGTCACCTTTTTTTTCTAGCTGAGGTGCTTTAAAAATCACCATTAAAAAAGCTTGCATAAGAGGGATATCTAGGAGAATATAGTTTTATTATGATTGGGGAACAAAAAACGACGAGAAAGAGATACGTTGTAGACAGGCGGTTTCAATATCACCTTATTTCGACTTTTCTGATTTCCGTTCTTCTTGCGCTAATCCTTTTTTCTGTGGGTTTCGCTCTCTATTATTGGATATCATCTTCGGTGGGCGATAATCTCTTTAAGGAGTTCATCGTCATTCATAAGCAGATAAAATCTGTTCGCGAAGTCGAAAATGAGGAAGGGGAGATCGTTAAGGAGACTTTTCTTGAACCGGTAGTCCTTCCCCCGATAAAAAGGATCAATTTGATCCTTCCTCCGTTGTTGATTAACAATCTCATAATAATGATTGTTATTATTGTATTTGGTATCTTTTTCTCTCACAGAATTGCGGGACCGACCTACAGGATGATGAAAGATATCCGGCGCGCCCTTGACGGAGAATACGAAGCAAGAGTGCATTTGAGAAAGAAGGATTCCCTGCATGAATTGGCCGATCGTATAAATGATCTACTCGATGAATTGGAAAAAGAAAAAAACCTCCTGCAAAATAAACAAACATGCCGATACTCGTAGTAAATTCTTTCTCAAGGGAGGCAATTGATGAAATTGCCGTATATCCCTGTTTTGAAAAAGGTTCAAAGGAGATAAAGCGTGATAAAGCGACGTCCGTTCATGATAGTTACTGTTTTTATATTTTTACTACCGGTTGCTTTTTGTTTTTCTGCTTCAAATGATGCGGAAGACACCAACAAAGACGGCCGTCCCGATAAATGGGTATCAATAGACAATGAAGGTGTCACCTCAATCAAACAGGACCTCGATTTTGACGGTAATCCTGATTATCATCTAAAATTCGACGAAGCGGGTAATAAAATATTGGAAGAAATCGATTTTAATCGTGATGGCGAGATGGATGATTTCTATCTTTATAAAAGCGGTGTCTTAGTTCAGAGACAAATCGATTCAAATTACGATCAAAATATCGATATATGGGTTTATATTTATGAAGGAGTCTACATTGAGAAGTATGAGCGGGATACGGATTTTGACGGTACAATCGATATTGTGAAAGAGTTTGGAGAAAACGAAAAACCGAAAAAGTGAAACAACGGATAACGGGATATAATGCAATAGAATTATACCTTGCTAAAAAGGGCGGAAACTCGACTCTCTACACGTCGGGGGTCGGTAAACGAGGTATAACTATTATCAAACAGGCCAAGAAAATGGCTATACCTGTTGTCACTGTTTCTGAAAATGAGCTTGATTCCATGGCGGAAGGGGACAAGCACCGTGGGTTGATCCTGATAAGAGAAAGGACGGAAGACAACAGAGAGGAATCTTTCTTCCAATTTCTCGATTCCTCGAAAGCGGGAGAGAGCATCATCCTTATGCTGGACGGCATTCAAGACCCGCATAATCTAGGTGCAATCATACGAAGCGTCGACCAATTTTCGGCGGATTGTGTTCTTTTACCTGAAAATAGATCGGTCAAGCCGAATAAAACCGTTTCAAGAACGTCGGTAGGAGCAGATGCGTTTGTACCTATCTATATTGTGAAAAATATCGCCCGCAGTATTGAAGCCTGCAAAAATGCCGGTTACTGGGTTTATGGTGCCGATATTGAAGGAGAACCGCTGAGTCAGGTATCTTTTCCAGCCAAAACGGTCCTTATCATGGGTGGGGAGGGGACAGGCTTGCACCGTTTAATAAAGGAAAGATGTGATGCCTTGGTCCAAATTCCGGGTGAAGGCCATGTCGATTCGTTAAATGTATCTGTTGCCGCCGGGATTCTACTCTATGAAATTGACAGACAGCGGCGGTCTCAATCGAAACATTCTCTCGGATAGGTGATCCGCGTTGAGTACTTCCCGCTTTCCGGGTTCAAAATCACAATTGCATACATTATAAGTATTTATTTTTTTATTACTGCGAAAATCGATATTTTTGCAATTATCTCAGTAGAAAAATTTATTTCCGATATCCGGCCGATACCATGCCCCTTCGAACAGCACCTCGTCCACCCCCTTATATGCCGTCATCTGCGCCTGGAGTGGGTCGGGATGAAGTCCTACAATCGTAAAACAGCGACCTCCGCCCGTTCGTATTTTCCCGTTATCGTCGGTTCGGGTTGTAGCATGAAAAACGAGGAGTGATTTGTCTTTAGAATGGGGAAGGGAAGTGACCGGGATATCTTTCTCATACTGTTCCGGATAACCGGACGCCGCGACCACGACACCCACAGCACCCCTTTCGCTCAGTCGAAGAGGAAAGGCATCGAGTTTCTGTTGGCAAATGGCATCGGTGAGGTTCCCAAAATCCGAATCGATCAACGGCAGGACCACCTGGGCCTCCGGGTCGCCCAACCGTATGTTATATTCCAACACGAAAGGCCCCTTTTCGGTTATCATCAAACCGAAGTAGAGTATACCTTTATAATCGAGGTTGTCTTTATGTAGTCCGTCAAAAGTCGGCCCTACCACTTCGTTTATGACCCGGTCCATAATAGATTTTGATATACCGGGGACAGGACAGATGGAACCCATTCCTCCTGTATTGAGACCGGTATCTCCCTCACCGGATTTTTTAAAATCAGCACATGGAGGGAGGATGAGATGATGCTTTCCGTCGGTAACCGCAAAAACAGAGATCTCAAACCCTTCGAGGAACTCCTCAACGAGGAGAACGTCCTCATGAAGTACCTTTGTTCCAAATTCCAAGCATTGTTCCCGATTATCAGATTCAAGAACCCCTTTGCCTGAGGCCAGCCCGCTTTTTTTGAGGACCATCTTACCTGAGCTGTTCCGTATGTAGGTGGTGAATGTTTCGATGTCATTGAACTCTGTCGCAGCGGGTGTAGGTATAGCATGTTTGTTCATAAATCGTTTCGAGAAGGCTTTGCTCGATTCCAATTGGGCCGATTTTTGATTCGGACCAATGACGGGAATGTTCTTATGTGTGAGAAAATCAGCTATTCCGGCAGATAGAGGGGTTTCGGGACCTACGAAAACGATATTAATCCCTCTATCCCGAATAATCTGAAGGGTTTTTTCCATGTTCATAGGATCGAAATCAGGGATGTTTTCTCCAAGATCGGCGGTGCCGGCATTCCCGGGGCCAATGAAAAGGCCCGATATTCTTTTCGACTTTGAAAATTTCCACGCTATTGCATGTTCTCTGGCACCCGAGCCAATAATGAGTGGCTTCACATAGACCTCCTGCCGTCATTGTGCTTTTTTTTCTCTATTCCTTCAAGCATGTTCTCGACAACAATCGGATAGTAGATATGTTCAAGGTCATGAATTTTTGCTTCAACCTCTTCGAGTGTTTCATTTCCTTTTCGATCGAATGCTTTTTGTAAAATAATAGGTCCACTATCCAATCCTTTGTCAACCCTGTGAATCGTGATCCCTAATTTCTCATCCCCGCTTCTGTAACTCTTTTCAATTCCATGAGTACCCGGATATTTCGGTAAAAGAGAAGGGTGAAGATTGAGAACTGAATTTAAATAATGGCTGAGGAATAAGGGGGAGAGGATTTTCATAAATCCGGCTAGTACAATAAAGTCCGGTTCATACCTTTGAAGGATTACAATTATTTCTTTTTCAGCATCTTCTCTCGATTTATCTCTATAGTCTACCACATGTGAAGGGACACTATGTTTTTTTGCTCGTTTTAACACAAAGGCATCTTTTTGATCGCAGATGAGACAACAGACCATATGGGGTGTGTTTTTTAATTTTTCGACAATGCTTTCAAAATTCGAACCGTTTCCGGATGCAAAAACAGCCGTTTTAGCCATCGTTCAAAACTCCAACCTGTACCGGTTCAACTTTGTTTTGTCTACAGAGAGTTTCAATTTCGCCTGCATTGTCGGGACTGATGATGAGGCAAACTCCGATACCCATGTTGAAAACTCGGTACATCTCTTCATTATCGATCTTGCCTTTCCGTTGAATATAGTCGAAAAGAGGAGGTGCCGACCAAGAATAATGAAAATGAGGGGCAAGATTTTTGGGAAGTATCCTGTTTACATTATTGATCAATCCTCCCCCTGTTATATGAGCGGCACCTTTTACATATCCGGATTTTAATAGTGGTTCCAATTCTTTTCTGTATATTTTCGTTGGTGTAAGCAGCTCTTCATAGAATGAGGCGTCTTCCGGTTTGACAATCTTTCTCGCTAAGGAAAGACCGTTTGAATGTATTCCGGAAGAGGGAAGGCCGAAAATGAGGTCTCCGGCTTTCATTTTATCTTTTCGGGGAAGAATTGTCTCTCCATCACCGATGCCAACACAAAAACCGGCTAAATCAAAATCTCCTTTGCCGTAGAGATCGGGCAGTTCGGCGGTTTCTCCTCCGGATAATTGGCATCCTGCCTCTTCGCACCCTTTGATCACTCCTTCTATTATCCGGCCCATGATGCTTTCATCCAACGATCCACATGCAATATAGTCGAGGAACGATAGCGGCATGACGTTACAGACAAGAAGATCGTTTACACACATCGCAACCAGATCGATACCTATTGTGGAATAGTTTTGCAGTTTTTTTGCCACCACTATTTTAGTTCCTACGCCATCGGTGGTGGAAAAAAGAAGGGGCTTTTTATAATCGTTCGTATTGATGGGGATGCCGCCGGCGAATCCGCCGATCTCCCGGGATACTGCCCGGGAAGCGCGGCTTTTTATGAATTCGACGAAGCGGTCGCCTCTGTCAATGTCTACACCGGCGTCCTTGTAGTTCTTTATAGGTTTCATACAACAATCACCTTTCAATAAACTCGTTTCGAGTCAATGGGCGGGATATTCACCGTTAAAACAGGCAAAACAGTAATCTTCCGGTTTCTTCACGCATCCCGCCAATTTATCGAGCGGGATGAATCGGACCGAATCAGCCCCGATGTGCCGTGCGATTCCATCAGGGTCAAGTCTGTTTGATATCAGCTCTTCCCGAGTAGGGATATCTATTCCGTAATAGCAGGGGAACTTTAGCTCCGGGCTGCTTAATCGGAGATGGATCTCTTTCGCACCGGCTTCACGAAGGAGAGATACCAGAATTTTACTTGTAGTTCCCCTTACAAGACTATCATCGATCAAGATGACCCTTTTGCCCCGAATGGCCTCCTTTACCGGATGGAGCTTCATTCTAACCGATAGTTCCCTCTGCGCGGTGGTCGGCAGAATGAATGACCTGCCGGCGTAATGGTTTCTGGTAAGTGCCATATCGAAAGGGAGTCCGGAGGTTTCGGCGTAGCCGAGAGCGGCAATGTTGCCGGAATCAGGTATCGGAACGACAATGTCTCCCGTAAAATCCTCACTCTCAGCGAGAGCGCTTCCCATTTGCTTTCTCGTTTTATGGACCGATGTTCCGAAAACGTAGGAATCGGGTCTGGCAAAATAGATTAGTTCAAAAATACAAAAATGCTTTCGTTCCCTTTCGGCAAACAGTTCATCCGAAATTCCGGCATTCGAACAGACAACAATTTCACCAGGTTTAACCTCTCGGTAATCGTCTACTTTTAAGATATCTAACGCGCAGGTTTCGGAAGCAAACACCCGAAGATCATTCTTTTTACCGAAATAGAGAGGCCGAAAACCGTGCGGATCGCGGATGGCAATAAGCGAATCATTGTGAATCATCACCATACTAAACGCTCCTTGAAGTTGAAGTAATGTTTCCGTCAGCGCGTCGTAAAAATCGATTCTCCGTGAACGTGAAATAAGGTGCAGAATCAACTCCGAATCTGAAGTAGTCTGAAAAATTGATCCTTCGGCAAAAAGTCGTTTCTTAAGGCTGTCCGTGTTCGAAATTGTACCGTTATGTGCAAGCGATATTTCACCTTTATTGCAGGAAACCGTGATTGGTTGAACATTTTCTACCTTACTTCCTCCGCGGGTAGAGTACCGGACATGGCCGATGCCGGTTGTGGTTTCACGGGGTTTTGAAAGGTAGCGTTGTAATACTGTGGACACCATGCCTAAATCTTTATAGGTGACGGTACGATTGTCCTTTCTATAGGCAATACCGGCGCTTTCTTGTCCCCGATGCTGAAGTGAGAAGAGCGCATAGAAGAGCATTTCCGGAATTGAAGTTGCTTTTGTTGAGTTTATTCCGGCGATACCGCAGGAATGCTTTAATTGATCATTGGTAAGACCCACAACAGCTATATAACACCCGGCGGGAAAGAAGGTCAATACCACTGTTTAAACGGCGTGCAAGGTTATTGTGCATCCGCATTTTGAAAGAAGCTGTTATGGTTTTTTAGAAAAACAATGGGATCAATAACTCTTCCCTGTTCACGAACTTCGAAGTGAACGTGCGGACCGGTGCTATAGCCTGTATTTCCGGAGTCCGCGATATACTGTCGCCTCATGACCCGGTCACCGGTTTTTACATGCATTTTGTGAAGATGGCCGTATTTTGTCGTATATTTGCCATCGTGATCGATAATGACAACGTTTCCTAAACTGCCGTACCTGCCTGAGAATTCAACTGTACCGGTATCGTAGGTGTAGACCGGAGTTCCGATCGGTATGGCTATGTCCACACCATAATGGTACCCTCCCCATCTGGGTCCGAAAAATGAACTGATAATTCCGGTATCCGCGGTCAGGATGGCTTTGGCAACGAGAACATCCTCGTTTGTTCGTTTTGTACCTCTCCGTAGTATTCGGGTTTGAGGTCGAGAGAGAATTTCTCTTTCCGTTATTGTTTTCTCGACCTCTCTCCCGTTTCTCAAAACCACATGTGCGGTGATTACTTCTTCACCCGATATCCCCGTGCGTTCCTCTATTGTTTTATCTCTAAAAACCCTTGAATCCCAAATAACTTGCGTTCTGTAGGGTATACGCTGAGGGTAAATATGGACGAATTGTGCTTCCACCGTTACAAACGGTTTCGGTACGATGAGATTTATTATGTCACCGGGGAATATTTTCTCCAACTCTAGTTCGGGATTCGCCTTTTGGATATCGTCCAAGGAAATTTCGTATCTGCGGCTTAAATCCCAAATCGTATCATTTGGAACAATCTCATATGTTCTTTCTTCAAATGTACCTTTCTCGATATATCTTACTGCGTCATTTCTGTCCACAATTGCCTCTTTTTCGATTATTGCGGAAGCAATTTCTACAGCTTCAACCATTTGGATTGTGAAAGAATCAATTGTTTCTCCTTCATTCGATTGGGGCGAATTGCGTTCGATGATGGTCCGTACAACAGCTTCCGCTTCCTCCTCCGTGAAGAGGGCGACGAGTTCTTTCCCTTCTACGGAAATCACCCAACCTTTTGTTACACTTTCCGCGTAATCCTCTAAGCGTTGTACCAAATTGCCGACCGGTTGAAGTGGTTTTTCCACTGTTATTTCTTGAAACCGAAGCTTTTCCCGGAAAAAAGATTCTGATTCGAGCCATGGGTACTTTGTGACTATTGTAGATAGAAGGGTGTCAAAAGTGTATTTGTCATATACCGAACCAATCGGTTCATCATTGAGATACACCCGATAGGCGGTCGTCGGAAAATTTATAGTATCGGAATGTTTGTTGATCGCTCCAAGTGTGTTATCGAGAAAGAGTGAAAAAAAGACAAAAAACCCGACGATGAAAACAAGGAGGAGATAACCGTTGTACTTGTTTACAAAGGTTACCGATTTTTTTGAAATGGTATCCAACAACTTACGAAAAACAGTGAAGTCGATCATTGGTTCCGTATGAAGTAGAATATGCCCTTCCTCGGGGAAAGTCAATAGAGCGGGGGAGGATGATCGGGTTTTATGATGTCCGCGTTAGGAGCATATAGTCGGTTAGGATTTTTTGTAGACCGACGGCTGTTTCTTCTTGGACAATTCTCTTTCTCAATTCCGCGGCGGCAGGCATCCCTTTTGTATAACCGCAGAGGTGCTTTTTCATTTCTTTGACAGCCCTGGAGAGCCCTTTATACTGCTCCGTTAGAGAAAGATGTTTGAGCGCGGTTTGTATTTGCACATCTCTCGTAATCTCAGGATAATCGAAGCTGCCGGTAAGGAGAGCTTTGGTTTCCATAAAAACAAAGGGATTACCGATAGCGCCCCGCGCGATCATGATTCCGTCACAGCCGGTTTCTTGAATCATCTCTTTTACATCTTTGGGAGAAAAAAGGTCACCCGAACCGATAATGGGAACAGTAGGAAGGGCGGATTTCAATTCATAAATATGGTGACGCTCGGCTTTTCCGGAATACTCTTGTGTTTTGGTACGGGGATGGAGAGAAATCAGGTTTGCCCCGCCTTCGACTGCTGCAATTGCCGCCTCTTTAAAAGTCAACTCATCGCTGTTCCACCCGGATCTTAGTTTGACGCTTACAGGGACAGCGAGCCCTCTGCCGTCAAGTGCCCTGACCATTGCTGATACTATCTTTTTGATAGTATCAGGCTTTCTCATAAGCGCAGAACCGGCCCCGGCTTTAACGACTTTCGGCACGGGGCATCCGCAATTGAGGTCGATAAGTGTGGGTTTGTATGATGCCGCAATATTCACAGCCTCAACCGCACTCTCAGGATTTGCTGTAAAAAGTTGAATTCCGTACCGATATTCACCTGTGGCCGGAGGAAGCAAGTCGAGAGTTTTACGATTTTTACGAATGATTCCTTCACAAGAAACCATCTCCGTAAACGCGAAGTCAGCACCCCATTCACGGCAGATTTCTCGAAATGCCTGATCGGTAAATCCGGCCAGGGGAGCGAGAAAGATGTTCCCTGGAATCTCGATGCTGCCAACTTTTATAGAATGATAATAGGGACCCATTACGATTTCCAGCAGAGATTACCGCTTTTTGACCGTATCAAACGGGAGGCCGACAGTTGTTAATCTTCAATGCCGAAAAACCGCAGGCTGTTTTGGTACAGCTGTTCGGTAGTCTCTTCAAGAGGCTCTTCACGCAATTCCGCGATAAATTCCGCCGTTGAAGGCATATATGCGGGCTTATTCCGTTTTCCGCGATATTCTGAAGGGACCATAAACGGACTTTCCGATTCAATAAGCATTCGATCAATCGGCATCTTTTTTGCTGTTTCATGAAGATTTCGAGCGTTTCGATAGGTTACATTTCCGGCAAAGGAGATAAAGAGGTTCAACTCCAGCGCCTTCTGGGCGTATTCCCAATCTTCGGAATAGCAGTGGAGAACTCCGCCCCGTTCAGGGAGTTTTTCACGCAATATTTCTATTACATCCTTTCCCGCTTCTCTGTTGTGGATGATGACCGGATAATCCAGTTTGTCGGCTATTTCTAATTGTCGAATAAAGAGTTCAATTTGTGAATCTTTATTCCCGAATTTACGATAATAGTCGAGTCCAATTTCCCCGATAGCTACAATACGATCGAATTTGGAACCGGTATCAATTTTCTCTTCCCAATTCTTTCCTGGATTTGCTACTTCAGAAGGAGAAACGCCGATACTGTGATAGACGTGGGTGGCCGTAGAGAGGTTATCGTATACTTGAAAAAAATCGTGAAGGTTGTTACAGATACTAATAAGATGTTCGACTCCCGCTTGTTTCGCTTCTTGAGCGATAATGAGCTGTTCTATGGGGTCTTCATTAATAAGACCGATATGAGCATGAGTGTCAAAATAACGCATATAGATACCTATCCTCTTGCAAAAACTGATGTGTAGGGAAAAAACAAAAATACCGATTATTAATACTGTGAATGATTATTAGTCATCGACCCAATAGAAACGTAATTTTTGTAAATACCTCTACAGTAATAGAATTGAGATTATATCACCATAACTGGGTATATACAATTACGATAACACGATTATTTTCAGCCGTCAATAAATATTTGACAAATATTTCCTTGCATGATAATCTTTTCAGTATTAGGTAAGGAACGCGGACAGAAACCTGAGGAGTAGAATGTGTCACTGGCAAATCAATATAAAAATGTTGAGAACAGGGTTACCGATTTTCTTGTGAAATATATTAAGATAATCGGTAATGCGATCGGTACTTTCTTCAAGAATATCATCACCGTGGGAAAGCAGCGGTTTACCGTTATGT
>CAZJBZ010000140.1:0-10704 GCA_964543975.1 uncultured Spirochaetales bacterium | reverse complement strand
TATTACAGTAATCTTGAGAGCTTTCGGTATTATCGCCATGATCAATTTTATTCCAACCTATTTTATCGATGTGTTCGGAATAAAAGAAAATATGGCCGCTTATACCTCCGGATTATTCTTTTTAGGAGGATTATCCGCAACGCAATTCCTGGGACGCGCTGGAGATAAGAAAGGACCGCTGAAAATGCTGCTTATTGTTACGGGATTAATTGTCCCTGTTGTTTTTTTAATGAGTTTAAACCTTCCACTATGGATTTTCCCTTTCGTGGTTTTCAGTTTAGGCTGCCTTGGAGCAGGGGCTACTCCGCTTCAGAACATGATTCTTGTCACTCTCGGCCGAAAATATGGAACGGGACAAATCTTCGGTGTGATGATGGCTGCAATCACCATAACGGGAGCGTTCAGTCCTTCGGTTTTAGGTTTTGTGGCCGATCAAGTGGGATTGCAAATCGCTTTTCGAGCGTTTTCTTTGCCTGTTGTGGCGGGCTGGATTCTTCTCTTTATTCTCTCTCGCGTCCCGAGCATTGCGGTCGTTTTTAAACGGAAAACAGTACTTTCATCCATGTAAATATTGCCGATAAACTTGCAAACAAAGTTCAACCGGCTTATACTTTTATTACCTGATATCCTTTTTTAAAAGGAGTTTCACGTGAGCAAATTGATGTTCGACCCCGAAGAGGGACGTACAGGGAATAACGGCTAATGCATATTCTTGCCGTTTATAGCATTAAAGGCGGTGTCGGGAAAACCGCTGCTGCCGTCAATTTAGCACATCTATCCTCTCAACAAGGTATAAAAACACTGCTGTGCGATCTCGACCCCCAAGGCTCCGCTACTTTTTATTTCCGTATTAAACCCTCAAAAAAATTCAATGCAAAAAAATTAATCAAGGGCGGAAAACAACTGGATAAAAATATAAAAGCAACCGATTTTGAAAATCTCGATCTGCTCCCCGCTGATTTATCATTCCGTTCGCTAGATCTCTTATTCAACGATATGAAACACTCCAAACGTCGTTTGCGTGATGTCTTGACACCTTTCGAGGAAGAATACGAACTGATTGTCCTCGACTGTCCTCCAAATCTTACCTTGGAATCCGAGAATGTATTTAAGGCCGCGGATTTCATCTTAGTTCCGTTTATTCCTACGACACTGTCTCAAGTCGGTTTTGCAAAATTATGCGATTTTGTGAAGAAGAAAGAAATTGATGATTCCCGCATGTTTGCTTTTTTCTCAATGGTTGAGTCTCGTAAAAAGATGCATAGGGAAATGATTGAAAAAATGGCTGCTGATGATAAACATTTTCTCGACATTCAAATACCCTATGCTTCGGATGTTGAAAAAATGGGCGTGTTTCGAAAACCCGTGACGGCGTCCAAACCGAAATCGAAAGCATCTCTTGCTTTTAAGGCTTTATGGAGGAGTATCTTCTTGCTTTTAAATCGAGAGGATTCATAACTGAGTATGGCAATAGAAATAGAGAAAAAATACCTTGTATCTTCAATTCCGGCATTTGTCGTTACTCATCCATACAAGGAGGTGCTGCAAGGTTATATAACCGGCGAGGGTGATAGTACGGAAGTTCGATTGCGTAAAATTGACGAAGAGCTTTTCCTGACAATTAAAATCGGCTCGGGTGTATTGAGAAATGAGTTTGAATATCCCGTTACGAAAGAACAATTCAGTTATTTTTGGCAGGCAACTGCGGGAAAACGGATACAAAAAAGACGATACTACCTTGAAAAAGATGATGTTACTATTGAAGTTGATCTCTATTCAGGGAACTTAGAGGGACTGGTTACGGCGGAAATAGAGTTCGACAATAGAGAAGTGTGTAAGAGATTTAAACCTCTCGATTGGATGGGACCGGAGATCACGGAAAAAGATGAATATAAAAATAAAAATCTGGCCTTATACGGTTTATCGGCGCACTAAAAGCAGCGCGCTCCGGCAAAGTGACCGGCATCAATCAAGGCGGGACGGCAAAAGAAAGGACGTTGAGAATTACCAGCTAGACAATCACAACTTCATACGGTTCTGATTCTATCAATAATCGTTTTACTTGAGCATCGATACCTGAGTCTGTTATGATGCAGTCGATATTTCCCGTACTAACGGCTAAACAGGCACCGCTGCCGTTTATTTTGGTATGGTCGAGAAGGGCGACGCATTTATCAGACGTTTGACTAATTGCTTGACAGATGGAAGCGTCTTGTTGATCAGTCTTATAGAGGCCTTTTCCCGGTCTTATTGAATTGACTCCAAGGAATGCGATATCCGCATGCCATTCTTTATACGATTGAATTGTTTTAGGACCGATAAAATCAAGATTCTTTAATCGGAATTCTCCCCCGATACTAATAAGTGAAACATTCGACATTGCGCCAAGGTCCCATATGAACTGTAAAGAATTGGTAATAACGGTTATTGAAGAGATAGTCCGAATTTTAGTGAGAAGGCACCATACGCTTGTTCCATTATCCAACGCGACAGTCATTCCCGGTGAAATCATTGAAGCAGCAGCGTCAGCGATTCTCATTTTTTCTTGAAAATGATTTCTTTTCCGTATTTCAAAATTTTTGGAGGAAATGAAAAGCTCACTCATTCTCTGAGCTCCTCCAAGGGTTCGGATCAACTTTCCTTCTTCTTGAAGAATAGTGAGATCTCTGCGGATTGTCGACTCAGAGACTGAGAGCATATCTACAAGATTTTCAACATCGATCTCCCCATATTCCTCTAATATTGAAAGAATCGTCTGACGCCGTTTATTCATAGTATTTTATCAGTATATTATAAGGCTTTTATGCTGTCCCAATCAGATAATTCGGTATCACCTATATCGGCGATGATTATTACATTAAAAGTCAAAACTCTTGTCCCTTCCTCTAAATGTCCACCCTGCGCTTTTGTATCATCACTGAATAAGATGTGGGCATGTATGCGACCGTCGATTACTAAACCGGAAAGACACACAATATCATAACCACCTTCTGCTTTCGGATATGCCTCTTTCGGTGGAAGGTTGGTATCGGCTACTACATGATAATGATAACTACTCGAAGAGCCAAGACCGTTCATAATAACACCGGATTTGATATCATTCTCTTTCACGGCTTGCCTCAATGAATTGAGAATGTCATCCCCCGGATTTAAACGTAACAAAACCAATCGCTTTATTTCAGTACTTTTGCTAATCATTATTTTTCTCCTTCTGTTTTAAAGCACATTTATACCAGCTTCATCTATTTAATTGATAAACACAATCCCCAATCGTTATTCGTCGGATAATCGGGAAGTTCCACTCGTCCCGTTTGATCGGTTTCAATAATTTCAGGGTTTGCCATATTCAACCACTCCCCGGAACGAGGATCGAACCAATTAATCGTGTACTGTCTATTCGGCTGTAATGCTCTAACCATTGCAGGTACACAATCTCTTTCAAAATAGAGAAGGGCAAAATCTTTCTCTTCAGTTCTAGCACAAAAAGCCCATCCACGGAACCCTAGATGATCTCCCGATTTATTTGGAATAATCATTTCATGTTCCGGAACAAGATCATGATACCGTGTGCCTTTGAAACCTGCAAATTTTCTTAAATGGCCCACCATGGCACCGGATTTGAACTGAATTGATTCCCACATCTTGTATTTTGCTTCATTCTCTATATCACCTCCCCAAATTCCTTGAACGCCGTAAATGTAACCGGCGAGACCGCCGGATAAGAAACTCCCATACATGCCGGACCGGCAATTTAACTCGGCTTCTTCGGTATCCGCGGGCGGAGAATCGTCAGGGAAACCCGGGTAGTAGGGTTCACCGTTAATAGCCGGTCGTGCCGGTTCCGAGTTGAATATCTCGGTCAGATACCAATAATTGACATGTTCTCTTCTATCGTTACCGATTTGATGAAAGGTCAACCACCGCGCCTCATACGGTCCACCGAAATTGGTAAGAGTAGATGGCGCTGCATTTGTTCCGAGCAGCGTTCCGAATGGAGGAGGACCGTAGGTATCGTGAACCATGTTGGCCGGTTCGTTATATTCACGAGACGGAATAGAATAACTAACTGAATCAAAATGAATAGGACTCAAGAGACAGTTGTTGGCCTGATACCGTGTAAAAATATACTGAATATAGCGGGCGTACGAGTTCGGCCAATCATAATAATTTTTCCACACTTCACTGACATCCCTTCTCGCCACTTCAATGAAAGCTACAAATCCTTCCTGATTAAGATAATCAATCTTTCTGTCCATATACTTGAAATATTCGGGATTTATACGGTCGAAATCGGGTACTATCTGTTCATAACTAGGTACTTTTCCCGGAAATTCAAACGGACGGCCGCCTTCATTGTGCATGTCCTTAGCACTTTTAGTGCCTGCCTGTCCCCAAGCCTGGCGTAACGCGGTATTCTTTTCATCTTCAAGCCGGATAACGGCCGGTTCTCCGTCATTCGCCCAATGTGGCAAGGAGGCAATAATCGCTATACAGTTGAAACCCTGTTCTTTTCTGAAGCGGAGCATGTCTTTGAATCCCATCTCCGGTCCGATAGGACGTTCTTTATCATCGTCATACCACGGATATCTGAATGTTGGCGAAGCCCACCATGTATCACCGATTAAGAGAAACGGTGTGTCATCCGAGTGTAGAAAGAGACGACCGTTCGGTGAAGGTTTTAAAAATCCCCGCCGCAGAGGATTTTGTTGTTTTTCTTGTCTGCTCCAATCTTCAGCCTGAAAACTGCCTTTTTTTCCGGAAAGACCGGTATCTGAGGTATTGGAACCGGTTTCCCAGGTCCAAGTTCCTGGTTCTGTTGCCGTGACTCGCACTTTAAAATTATTTTTTCCGTCCCAAAATCCGTACACGCGTTTGTCGAAATTCGGGCCACGTAAATCTACCCATACATCAACATCCGTATACGGGTTGCCGTAGTGTTTCTCCGCTTGTAATTCTATTTCTGTTTTCTGCCATGTTTTTACGGTAACATCCGTATCGCCATTTTTAACAATCATTTTATCAACTCCTTGTTGTAAGTTTTTATTTATGTCCATTCGCGTTCAGATAAGCGTCGCAATCCGATGGTTATCATGAACACTAATATGAAAAGTACTACAGCAATCGCACTTCCCCTTCCAAAGGCCATCTCACTAAAAGCGGTGTTATACAGATTAATCGTTAAAACCTCGGTTGCATGATTAGGCCCTCCCTGTGTCATGATAAAAAGAAGGTTAAAGACTTTGAGTGAACCGATAACCAGCAGGATGACGACCATACGTATTACTTCCCATGTCAGCGGTATGATAAGCCTGAAAAACCGCTGTCTTCCGTTTGCGCCGTCCACGATTGCGGCTTGGATAACATCTTCGGGTAGATTTTGAAAACCGGCATAGAACAGCACGATCTTTATCCCAAGCCATTTCCACCAGTCGGTAGCCATCGCCGCGTATAGTGCCGTATCTTTTGCCGCAAGAGGATCAAAATAATCGAATCCGAATGCGTTAACAATAGTCTTTAATACACCGAACCATTCACTATAGAAAAGTGTAAAAACGATACCGACGGAAACAGTGAGTAGCACGACAGGAATAAAGAATATAAACCTGAAGACCTTATAACCTCGTACACCTTGGTACAATAAATAAGCCAATACATATGCAAGACTAATCTGTACCGGCACATTTATAATCATATACTTGATGGTGACCCACAATGAAAATCTGAATGTTGGGTCGGTAAACAGTTTGAAATAGTTGTTAATGCCTATAAAATGTTTATCTCCGAAGCCTTTCCATGAAAAAAGGCTTAGATAAAAACCTCGAATAGTCGGATACCACATAAAGATGATTAATATGGCCAATCCAGGTAAAAGATATAAAAAAATTGTCCAAGAACTACGTTTCATTTTTTCCCCCTTTAACCCTTAATGGCTCCGACGGTAATTCCCTTAATCATTTTTTCCTGCAATACCGTATAGAGAATGAGCACCGGCAACATCGACATAAAACTTGCAGCTAACAGCAGCGTTGGTTCCATTTGATATTCAGCGAAGAAGGAGCGCATACCAACGGAAATTGTTTTGACCTCAGTCTTGCTCAATAAGACCAACGGGAGGAATAAATCGTTCCATACATAGAGTGAAACCAAAATGGTGACGGACAAAAGACCTTCCCGGCTGATAGGCATGATGATCCGTGTGTAGATCTTCCACGTGTTCGCACCGTCAACCACGGCACTGTCTTCGAGTTCTTTGGGTATTTGTGACATAAAACTTGATAAGATGAGAACGGAAAACGGCAGATAAAAACCGCAATAGATGAGCGCTAAATAAAACAGATTGTTTATCATGTTCAATTCTCGCGCCATGGTGTAGAGAGGTATTATTATTGCGTGAGGAGGAACCATCATACCTGCGATAACAAAGTAGTATATCGGTCCGCGTAATTTGAATCGAAACCGTGAAATAACATACGCGATCATGCTCGCGGTACCTATGCCGATGATAAAAACAACAACCACAACCAGTGTAGTATTTAAAAAATATCGCCCTATATTTGCCATCTCCCATGCTTTAGCGAAATTTTCAAAATGCCATATTTCGGGTAGTCCCAATTTATTTTGAAACAATTCCGACTGGGTTTTAAACGCTGTTATGAACATCCACAAAATAGGAAGTACGAGAATTAATGCGTAAATTGTCAATACTATGTATATCCCAATACTTCCAAACTGATAACGCAATTTTTTCATGACAGCCGTCTCCTTTGATAAAAAGGGGAGTAAATACTCTTTTCTTACTCCCCTTTTTTTGATTCGTTGATTGGCCCTCTACTTTGATATTACTCGGTGCTGAAATATTCAACCGCACGTTTGTTGACTTCAATTGCCGCTTCTTTCGGTGTCATCGTACCATCGACAATTGCAGGACAAGCAATCTTTTTAACCGCATTATCCACAGGCGGAACGGGAGCAACGTCCGTCGGCATAGCAACTTTCGGTATGTCTTGATACGTTTCTATTATTTCACGTGTCAAAGGAACAATTTCATCCATAGCGCCTCCCAAGGGCTTGGTAGCGCTCACACGGGAGTTCTCAACTAATTTTTTGGTTGCTACTTCTCTTCCTTCTAGCCGCCGCACAAGTTCAACACACATCTCTTGTTCTTTGCCGGCTATCTTACTGCTTACACCCCATCCGAGTAATGAGCCGCCTACTCCGCCAACTTGATCACCCTTGGCTCCGGCGATTTTCGGGAATGTGGTAAAACCTACCCGATTGTTAACAAAATCCCAACCGACAGCATTACCCCACGTACCGACAAGCCAGGCCCCCTCGTACCACATGGCGCCTTCATCATCACCCATCATGAGGTTGGCAACGTCTCTAGGTAGACCATTAACATTTTCCGGAAAAGCTTTTGCCTGGACCATTTCTTCGAAACGAGCTAAAGCTGCGATGAAACCATTGTCCGGATCATCCCAGGCGGTTTTTTCTTCGCCGAAGTAGAGTGCGTTCATTGTGTCCACTCCGCAGGTCCTTACCATGACTTGTGAAATTAACCACGCCCACCGGTATTCCTTCCCTCCGGTGAGAAACGGATGATAGCCACCACTCCTGATTTTTTTGATCTGTGAGATCATGTCATCCCACGTTTGCGCAGGTTTATCGTAGCC
Organism: uncultured Spirochaetales bacterium; assembly: GCA_964543975.1. Lineage (GTDB taxonomy): Bacteria > Spirochaetota > Spirochaetia > SPDA01 > CAZJBZ01 > CAZJBZ01. Next base: position 3,031 of record CAZJBZ010000140.1, on the reverse strand, counting down.
TACGTCGCCCATTACAGTCTTATTATAGAAGATTCCACCATACTGAGCAGTTGCAGGGATAAGAAAAATATGTCCGTCCATAACGTCCTGGAACATATTAAGCGCACTATCATAGTAGATGTTTTTCCATTCCGGATTCTTATCGAGAAAAGGCTTTAGATCCAACAACAAACCTTCCGAACCGTACTCTCTACCTAAACCGGTTACCATGTAGGATACATCAGGCGGATTTCCCGAAGCCATCTCTATTGCCAACTTATCACGACAAGCTGCACTCTCTAAGCCTTCATGATTGATCGTGACATTCGGATAATCTTCTTCAAACTGTGCAAAAACCGACTGAACTATCGGATACTCGGGCGATGCCGCCGTTGCATAGCTGAGAACCGAAATATCGATAGATTCATCGCCGGTTCCACCGGTTTTTTCCTGGGAACCTTCTGCGCCTGCCGAGAAGACTAATACAAAAGCAAAAAACAGTATCACAGGGATAAAGGTCCATTTTTTTGGGCAATTCATATAAAACCTCCTACAGATTTTAATTATCGCGATCATATATTAGATTGATTTATGATCGTGAAAAAGAATTATACCATATAAATTGATTGTGTCAAGCAATAATCTAAATTTATCAATCAAAAAATTCAAAAAAATTGACCATTATTGTTATTTTATTAAGAAAAATTGACGTAAACTGCGGTAACTGCATCAATCACTATATTAAAGGCGACTAAACTCTCGTTGGAGTGTTCTGGAAGAGGGCAGAAATCATAGTTTAATGAGCTCTTTCAAAATAGGGCTATGTGGCACTTGCAAAAATTTCAATTTATAATATTGTAAGTATTTAAATGTTTTAGCTTTGATAAAATCGTGATTTTTGCAAGTGCCTCTAATGGTTAAACAATGTTCAGGATGTACGGTTCAGATTCAATAAGGAGTCTTTTGTCACGAAAATCTATGTTAGAATCCGTAATTAAGATATCTATATTCTTTGTCGGTACCGCTAAAGCAGAGCCGCTTCCATTTATTTTCGTGTGGTCCAAAAGGATGATGCTTTTATCGGACGCTTCCGAGATTGCTCCTGCAATTGAAGCATCTTGCTGATCAATTTTATAAATACCTTTCCCTGGACGAAGGGAATCCGCTCCTAAGAAACAGATATCGGCATGCCATTCCTGCAATCCGCGCATAACTTTTGGTCCTGTGAAATCCCGCTGCATCTGCCTGAATTGTCCGCCGACCATGAGGATGGTAATTTCCGGATTAGAGCCCAATTCTTTTATATATTCAATTGAATTGGTTACAACAGTTGCCGCTTGAATAGATTTTAAATGACGCAAGAGAAACCAGACCGTAGAGCTATTATCCAAGGCAATCGTAATTCCTGATTGAATATACTGAGCGGCGCACTCCGCTATTTTCTTTTTCGCAAGGAACATGATTTTTTTACGTGCTTCCATCTCCGGACTCGGCCTGAACAAAAGATTTATCCGTCGAGCGCCACCGATTGTTCGAACAAGCATTCCTTCGTGTTGAAGTGTGTTTAGATCTCTACGGATGGTTGCCTCAGAGGCTTCGAGTTGTTGTGTAAGATAGTTTACTTCAACTTCATCAAGAGCTTCCAAAATCTCAATTATTTTTTTCTGACGCTCATTCATTTGCACCACTATTCTCCGGTTAACAAACCGATAAGCAAGGTAACTGCCGAGCTGATAAGCAGTGTCCCGCCACCGATTGTTGTCGCAGTGCCGATGGTTCGCTGCTGAGTAAACAGCTCAGCATCTTGATCCGACGAAAGGGTTGCCAAGAGGATCACTCCTACTGTTTCCGCCACTGCGCCTAACCCAAGCATTGTTCCTCCGGCGATCAGCAACGGGGTTTTCCCTCGCCGTTCGAAGCCGGTCGATTTGTCCTTTCCCTTCATGTCGGTTTTAAACGGATGGGCCTGCCAAAATGATGTTATTGTGGAAGGAATTGCGGTTTTAGAAAGAGATTCCGGTGCGTTCTCCGCCGGTATCGTCACCATCTCTTGGGCCGTAACAACGGTTGGTTTTAGAGCTTGAGAGGGCAGAATAGTAAGGTACTCGAGCGGTACAACTTCAATTTCTCCTTCAAAACAGTAAACATGAGCTTCCGAGGAGCTTAATTCTTCTCCTTTTACCGTAATTCCAAAATCTGTACCGCGAATACCGGAAACGGAATTCCCTCCAACAAAATAAAACTTATGTTTTGAAGAAAGTTTATCAATTTTCGCTCGAATGCTTCCCGTTATTACGTGAAAAAGGCTTTCACCCGCATCCATCTCTATATGCTGAAGGCGGAAATGGGTATTTTCAGCCACTTTAATAAGGGTATTAGAGTTTTTTAAAGATAACTCTACAAAAGTGTTAGCCCCCGTTACAATGGACGCTCCCTCATATACATCAATTTGTCCCATATCGGATTGATACGTTATATCTCTGTTGCGGTCACTGTTGATTATCGATAACTCGTTCCCTTCAACGTAGGTTATTTCCGCAACCAGTTTGTAAGGATTAACCTCCTGAGCACCTATTGACCAAAGGAGCATTGTATTGAGAAAGAGGATGAAGAAGAGCACCGGTCTGATAAGGGCGTGATTAAAATCAATATTTCTTTTCATTTCGACCATTCCTTTTTTCGCGTGCGTCTGTCTATATCTTTCCGTTGTAGATTATTCTTCGATATTAATCAAATGTATTTACCGTACCGTGCGGGCTTCTACAACAACAAGCACTGTGAAAAAAAGTTCTGCACACGCAGAAAAACACAAGACACTCTTACAAACGGTCGGCGAAAACAGCTTCAAATGGAAATAGAAGAATCCGAGGAATTACTATTGAGGCCATCAAAGTTTCTGCAATTTTGGAAGTTGAGGGCGGATTTTAACCTTTATTCATACCTATAAAAAAAACCGGCCCTGAAGCCGGTTTGTAATTTTTTATAAAACAAACGCTCAAGAGCGCCAGATGGGAATCGAACCCACATCTTCAGCTTGGAAGGCTGAGGTAAT